>NZ_JBFBEK010000026.1:0-111512 GCF_040683715.1 Streptomyces sp. NPDC093260 | reverse complement strand
ACCCTAGACAAGTCCCATCGTTGCAGGTCAGGAGCACTCTCCGCTTATTTGATCAAGCCTCGGACACCCCACCTCGCGAAAGCGCGAGGCTAGCGCAGGCCCGACTGGCACATCACCACCTTCTCAGTCCAACTTTGATGGCAAACGATCCAGGTTCGGCGTCAGAGGGCAGGGGATGCCTTCGGTCCCGGCACACTCAGTCCACCAGCGTGCGTGGACAAGGAGCAGTGTGATGCCCGTGAAGATCACCCCTGACGACGCGTACGACGAGGAGAGCGACACCCTGTGGGTCGGGCGGCACGGCCTGGAACGGCTGCTGCTGGAGTTCCGCGCCCTGGTCGCGAAGCAGGAGCCGGGCAGCTGGACCCGTATGACGGACTACGACCTGTCCTTCGAGCGCCTGGCCGACGCCGTCGACGCGGCGACCGCGACCCGGCGGGGTGCCCACTGGGAGGGCCCCGATCTGCGGATGCGCTGCACCACGACCGAGGCCGCCTACACCTGGCCCACGGGCGGCCCGTACGACGGCGGGACGCCGGTCGTGTGGAACGTGCCGGGCTACGGTTCCACGCCGCCTCCAGCGATCCCCGGTGCCCCCGGCCGAAGGCGCTGTGCGGCTTCAGCTGGTCGACGCAGGAGGGCCGTGTCGTGGACGGTCCGCTGGACTGCCGCGAGTGCCTGCGCGAGGTCCAGCTCGGTGCCGAACGCCCCTGCGGCAACGAGCGCGCGGCGGCCGCCGTGATCTAGGGCAGTCGCAGGGAGCGCAGCCGTTCGGCGATGGTGAACGAGTCGAGCCGCAGAGCGGTGATGTCGGCGATCAGTTCGCGCCAGGCCTCGAACTTCGTGTTCACGCGCTCCCCGTGCATCCCCAGGTACGCCACGGCCACGCCGAAGCCGTACAGCTCATTGCGTGCGGGCAGCGGGCGGAGCACGGCGCACTCCTCCAGCATCACGGCCGCCCGCCAGAAGGCATCGGGGTGGTGCTGGTCATGGCGGGGCGGGTCGACCTTGTGCCGGGCGGCCAGGCCGACGAAGACGGAGTAGTCGTTGACCGCGAGGTCGTCCAGCAGCTCAGCCTGGCGTTCCAGGAACCACCGGTAGTCGACGTAGTACTCGGCAGGCACAGGTCAGGCCGCCCGCGGGGCGGTGTGCGCCGGCGCCGGGCCGTATTCGGCGTCGAACGCGGCGACCGTCTCCGGGTCGCTGGTGACCTGCCGGAAGATCTCGGCACCCTCAGCCAGGGCGCGCTCGCGCCGCTTCTCCTCGGCCACCTGCGCCAGGTAGGTGGCCAGCGGCAGCCCTGCCGCGTCGGCCAGGGCCTGCAGCGCGTCCGCGGTGGTGTCGTCGATCTCGATGCCAGCCATGTATCGAGTATGCCGCCTGAGACCACCCCGGGACCACCGACCTGGAAATCTCTCCCTGACCTGGGCGTTTATGGTTCATCGAGCGCGGCCTGATGGGAATCTTTGAAAACGGCCGGGGCCGCTCCTCGCCTCACTTGCTTGGTCCTTGAACTGTGTGGGGAGGATGGAGATCGAAGAGCGGTCCTTGATCACCAGAATGTAGGTTTTGGCCATGACTGGTGACTGGCGGAGGGACCGGATCGGGACTGCGCTGAGGGGCGAGAACCCGACCGTGCTGCGACGGCTGACGTCGGGGTTCGCGGTGATCGGGGACGTTCAGTTCCTGCCTGGCTACTCGGTCCTGCTCGTGGACGAGCCGGACGTGCAGCGGCTGTCGGACCTGCCGAGGGCGAAGCGGCTGTCGTTCCTGTCTGACATGGACCAACTCGGCGAAGCGGTCGAGCGTGTCTGTCGGCGGCTGGACCCGGCTTTCCGCCGGGTGAACCTGGAGATCCTGGGGAACACGGACCCGTTCTTGCATGCGCATGTCTGGCCGCGGTTCGAGTGGGAGCCTGCCGATGTGGTGGGTGCTCCGGTGTGGCTCTATCCGCGTGAACGGTGGAGCGACGAGAAGTCCAGGCTCGGTCCGCAGCATGACGTGCTGCGGGAGGCGATCGGCAGTGAACTGGACCAACTGCGCTCGGTGACCTGAGTGTTGTGGGCCCGCCGACCGTCAGGTCGGCGGGCCCGGTGATCGGTGACGGTCAGCCGTAGCTCACTGGAGGCATCTGAGCGGGGCGATGTCGGTGACGCGGTTGGTGATCGTGGGGCGAGCGGCTTCCTGGGTGGCTGGGCAGGCTCGACGAGGAAGACGACCGCAGGTTCCTCGCCGAGGCGCCTGCCACCATGGCTGCCTTCTTCGACCGCCTGGTGGACTGGGCTGCAGCAAACGCCGAACGCCCGGGCCGCACCCAGATGAACAATGTCCTGGTAGCCGAGGCCGCTGATCCGTCCCACCCGGCCCACGCATTCTTCCGCGCCCGCTACGACCGGGTCATCAGCGGGTGTGAGCGGATCGCCAAGGATGCGGTCACGGCAGGCGAACTACGCTCGGAAGCCGACATTCACGAGATCGCAGTCACCATCGCAGCCGTGATGGACGGCCTCCAGCTCCAGTGGGCCCTCGCCCCTGACACCTTCGACATGCCAGGTCACCTGCGCCGCATTCTCGACGCCATGTATGCGGGCATCAAGGCCTGAAGCGCGCATCGGCTGCAAGGGGCTGCGTATAGGGAAGTGCGGGCAGGCTTTGACGCCGTTCGCGAGGGCGCGCCGGGCTTGCTTCTACTCGATGCCCGCCCTCGGGTCCCGGGGGGTTGCAATCACGCTGGGGTCAGCAGGTCTGCGTGGCCCGTTCGCCGGAGGTAGTCGATCACCGCGTCTCGGCTCTTCTCCAGGCACACGATCCTGTTCTCGACGACGCGCAGCTCGCGAGCGAGCTCCTCTGCCAGGATCTGGGTGCACGCGCCTGCCGCGTCCTGGGTCGACGGAGCCTCGATGTCCAGCACGATCTTGATCATCCTCGTCGACAGACCAGCCTCGACGAGCGCCCGGACGTGACGTGCATGCTCGACCTGCTCCTCGGAGTAGTCGCGGTAACCGTTGGCCGACCGCGACGACTCGATGAGCCCCTGCTGCTCGTAGTAGCGGAGCATCCGAGCCGGGGCTCCTACCTTTTTTGCGGCCTCACTGATCTTCATCACTCACTCGCTCCTCCTTGCCGGCCGACAATTTGACCTTGACACTGATGTCAAAGTTTACGGTGCTTCTTGAGGCCCCAGCGACCAGAACGTTCTGGGGGAAAGACGAACACGAGAGGGACCTTCAGATGACCAGCGACAGCTCGATGCCCACCTCCCGGGACATCCTCATCATCGGAGCCGGGGAGCTCGGCATGCCCGTAATCCGCAACGTCGTCCGACGAGCGAAGGACGTGGAGGGCTCGTCCGTCAGCGTGCTCCTGCGGGCCGGCGCCATCACGTCCACGGCACCCGACAAGCAGCGCGACATCGCTGAGATCAAGAACCTGGGCGTGAAGATCGTCGAAGGGGACCTCGTGAAAAACACCGTCGCCGAGCTCGCCTCCCTCTTCGCCGACTACGACACGGTCATCGGGTGCACGGGCATCACCGCCGGACTCGAGACCCCCATGAAGGTCGCCCAGGCCGCCCTCCAGGCGAGGCTCCCGCGGTACTTCCCGTGGCAGTTCGGCGTCGACTTCGACGTCATCGGCCGAGGAAGCCCGCAGGACATCTTCGACTCCCAGCTGGACGTCCGTGACCTGCTCCGGTCCCAGGACCAGACCGAGTGGGTCATCATCTCCACCGGCATGTTCATGAACTACCTCTTCGAGCCCGGCTCGGGCATGGTGGACCTGCCCAACGACACCGTCAACGCACTGGGAAGTCTCGAGACGGCGGTCACCGTGACGACACCCGAAGACATCGGCGTCCTGACCGCGGACATCCTCTTCACCGAACCTCGCATCCGCAACGAGATCGTCTACCTCGCCGGTGACACCATCACCTACGGCGAGCTGGCCGAGACGCTGGAGACCGTGCTAGAGCGTCCGTTCCGCCGTGTGGTGTGGACGGTTCCGTCGCTGCTCGACGAGCTGGCCGCCGACCCCGACAACATGACGCGGAAGTACCGCGCGGTCTTCGCGCAGGGCCGCGGCGTCGCGTGGGCGAAGGACGACACCTACAACGCACGCCACGCGATCCCCGTGACTGACCTCCGCCAGTGGGTCAAGGAGAACCTCGCCGGCTGACGCATCCCCCAGCCCCCACGCGCGGGCGGCATCGGCCTGCAGTTCCTCACCGGCGACCTCCAGGGCAGCCATGACCCGGGCGGCGTCGTGGTCGGCACGCTCGGCGAGCTCTCCGAGATTGCCCGAAAGCTCCAGTGGCGCCGCGCGCCGGGCGGCGCCACCAACCACCTGGTGTCGAAGTCGCTCTACGCCAAGGACCCCGACGGCATCGAGTTCGAGGTGATGTGCCGGGTGCCGCGCGAGGGCTGGATGCCGTGAATGGCTTGCACCTCGCTCAGAGCCGATGCTACGGGGCGCTCAGAGCCGCTTCTGGGACTCGGGACACCGTCAACCTCAGGGAGGAACTGGGCGGCGCAACGTCGACGCCCGCCAACCGAGACAGACACTCGAGTCTCCCCATAGGCGAGGAGCGTCAGCGGCCCTGCGAGAGCGCGACATCGGAGAAGGTGGACACGACTTTCGCCGCGTTAAGCGCGGAATCTCCGATCGCGCTCCCGGCGCGGGTCAGTCCGAGCAGGGCGGCGAAGAGGGCGGGACGATGCTGCATGCTGGATCTCTCCTGAGCTCGAAGGGGTGAGGGAGCGGGCCGCCGGCCTTTGCCGGTGCTGCGGCCGCCCGGTTGTGCGGGCTCCGTCCCGGCCTGGACGGTCGGGACAGGTCTTGCGCACGCGGCCAGCCGGTGAACGGCCGGTGCGGGGAGGGTCATCAGGTGCTCGGGTCGACGGGCGTACCGTCGAAGCACTCCAGGCAGCAGCCGAGCTTCTTCGATGTTGGCGGGGTGCACTTGTTCCGTAGCTGCGGTATTCCAGTGCCAAGGCGCCACGGAAGCCGCTTGCCATCGCTTGTCCTCGGGGTAGCCAGCTGTGACTGAGCGGAGTAGTTGGCTGCGCGGAGTTGTGCCGAGCAAGCCCCCTTCGGGTACGGCTGGAGTCCGTCGCTAGGCTCCGGGCCCATGACCAGTGACTTGGGGTTCACCTGCGCGTGCTGCGGGGCCCACCACCCTGAGGTGCCGATGAACTACACGGCCGAGGGCCCCGCCGTGTGGGCTCCGGCCTTCGCCGACGCCGACGACTGCTTGTTCTCCACGGACCAGTGCGTGGTCCGCGCTCAGCACTACTTCGTCAAAGGCCTGATCGAGATACCGGTCATCGGCAGCGACGAGGCGTTCTCCTGGGGCGTCTGGGTTTCGCTCAGCCGAGAAAGCTTCTCCCGGGCCTCAGACCTGTGGGACAGACCCGGCCGCGAAACGGAGAAGCCCTACTTCGGCTGGCTCACCACCGATCTTCCGGTGTACCCGGCGACGTCGCTCAATATGACAACGCGCGTCCATACCCGCCCGGTTGGCGAGCGCCCCTTCGTCGAGCTGGAACCGACTGAGCACCCCCTCGCCGTCGAGCAGCGCCCAGGGATCAGCCTGGAGCGTGTGCGGGAGATTGCGTCGCCCGTGCTCCACGCGGGTGAGGGCGAGCAGCGGTAATGGCTGACCAGCCCGTATCGCCCGTCCCGGTCGCGCCTGCCGGCCTGAGCCGCAGGGCCCAGCGGTTCATCGAGACGGAGGGCATCCGCGTTCGCCGACAGGACATCCGGCGACATCGCGACGGGTGGATCGAGCAGGGGATCCCCGCTGCGGAGATCGAACGTGCCACTGCTTTCCAGGACCGCTGGGGCGGCCTCGCCTTGCCGCCTGCCCCGTTCTACGAGGGTGGTCCGCGCATCCTGGACGCTGACTGCCCCGAAGAGACGCCCGCAGAAGGCTGGTCATTTCCGGCAGGGGACTGCCGGGTGTCCATGGCCTACGGCTTCGTGATCGGCCCCGACGGTGCGTTCGGTATCGCCGCCGACCGCTGGACGCCCCTGCATGCCAGCACTGACGGATGGGTGGAATCCCTGGCGCTCGCAGCTCATGCCCGCCGCTGGGCCACGACCGTCACAAGGGTCACGCGCAATGCCGTCGACGCACTGGATCTCGGCGAATTCGAGCCGGTCCCCGAAGTACAGGGCGTGACGGACTCTTGGTGGCGGGGCAAGGACTCCCTCATCGCCGTGTACCGGGGTGAGGCCGTGGGCCTTGGCGCCCCGCAATGCCTCGAAGCCCACATCTACGGGGGTCTCGACGAGTGGGGTCTCCATGGCGGCTGACCCGCGGGCCTTGGAGCTGGGTCTGCCTCTGCTCAGCTAACAGCAGACCAAGGGAGGGGCTGGCTCTGTTCCGCGGTGACAAGGCAAGATCGGCTGTGTGATGTGCAATCCGCACGACGATGCCGAGTTGCTGACCTTGGTTCGCCGCTATGTCACGCCCGAGCGGCGCTACCTGAAGCTCGGCGGCGGCTTGCTACGCGTGCAAAGTCCTGAGTGTGACCGATTCATGCAAGATCTCCGTGAGGACGCAGGACTCATCACCGCCGATGAGATCGCCAAGCTGCTTGAAGGCGGCTGGCGAGAGCGGAGAACTGCGGCTTGGCCCATAGCTGTCTCCCGCTGGACGGAGTTCCGTGAGCGCCTCGGGGAACTCCTGCTGGCCAGCGAGGTCTGCTGCACTGGGCTCGCCTACAGCGTGGCCCTGGCCAGTTTCGGAACGGCGCGCGACGCCGATCTGCTCGCCGCCTACCTGGATCGCTACCTCCGCCGTCCTGACCTCGGATACGACCAGACTGTCGTCATGGGCGCTCTCCAGTTCATCGACCTGAACCTCGGAGGGGGTCAAGCCGACCGCTTCCGGCAACCGGGGGGCCTGTGGCAACAGTGGCTCCAGGATGCACCGCACATGCAGGGCGACTCGGACCCCACACCCTCCTCCTTGAGCCTCATTCGTCGGCTCTGCGCGTTCATCGATGAATGCGCAGAGGCGCGAGGACCGGCCCCTTCTCCCGGTGGTCTCTCTGGGCCGTGATCGCCGTCCGGGGGAGCGGTCAGATCTGTGTGCGGGACGCGATGTAGTCGAGCCAGTCGCGTATGGCGTATCCGGTCCAGCGGGTGGCGTTGCTGATGCTGGTGCCGGTGAAGTCGGCGAGGACGGACGCTGGTAGGTCTGTGGCGAGCGCGAGCTGCACAATTGTGCAGATCCGATCTTGGGCAGCGGCCTCGTTGCCTGCGTTCCCGTGCTGCACGGGCGTCTGCCGCCCGGGGGTGCCGGGTGGTCGGGCATGCTGGAGGTGTTCCGCCCTGTGACGGGGACGGAGCAGTTCGGGGCGGTCGACTTCTGCCGATGCTGCGGCCGCCCCGGGCATACAGCCCGCCATCCGGTGTCAGGCGGCCAGCGCGGTGAGCGCGGCCAGGGCCAGGAGCGCGAGGGCGAGGAGGATGCAGTCGACCGCGCGGCGCAGCCGGCCGAACTTGACGAGGGCGATCACGGACAGGACGCGGATGCGGGCGGTGCGGGTGTCGCCATTCATGCAGGCGCGGATACCGTCCTCGTCCAGCCGTGCCCAGTATGGGAACGATGCCCGGTCGCCTCCGCTGAGGCGGGGGCGGACGACCAGGAGCAGCAGGACGGTGGCGGCGGCGAGCGCGGTGACGGCGAGGGCTCCGAGGATCGCGGCGGGCGTGGGCAGGTGGTGGCCGGCGAGGGAGGCGAGGCCGGCTAAGGCCGCCCCTGTGAAGGCCAGGAGCAGGGAGGCCTTGCCGTCGGTGCGGCCGATCTCCGTGGTGACGGCCGCCAGAGCGTCGGTGAGGTTGGTGTCGGCGGTCGCGGCGGCCGGGGTGGTCGGAGCGGACATGAGGACGTCTCCTGTCGTGGTCAGGTAGCGATGACGGGACGGGACCACGAGCGCCCGCCGGCTCCCACAACAACTGACTCCGACCCCGACCCGGACGGCGGCGAGGACGCCCCCGCCCCCGAGGTCCGGCCCATCCTCCGGCTAGCCGGCTGAACCGCCGCCGCACCCTCGCACCATCACGGCGCCCCCGACCGGGAGGGCGCCGTCGTCGTTCCCGGCAGGGACCGAGCAGCGAGCCAGTAGCACCGGCTACACCGGATCGTTCTGGAGCAGCAGAACAAACCGGCGCCGCCCGTTGCACCATCCCGGGGCCGGCCTCCGACCCGTGCAGCACCCTTGTGCTACGCGGGCCCATGTAAATGCTGCGCTGCACCCACGACACCGCCCTGCCGCCATCCGACGGCCACCACCAGGAGCAGCACCAGGTCCCTGCCGCAGGCCCTCGCCTCACACCTGACAACCTCACAGCACCCCCCGGCCACCAGGGAAAACAGGGTGTATGACTCACAGCAAGCCGGTGTCCGCGAGCGGCGGCGGTCAGAGGACGGTGCCGTGCAGGGCGCGGCGGTCACCGGATATGGCGTAGCGGCGGGCGGCGTGGCCGTGCTCGAGGGGCTCCCCGATCTCCTCACAGAGCAGAGCGAGGACGTCGGCCGCGTCGGTGTCTGACAGGTAGGTCGGCGCGACTTCGAGCATCAGCTCGCCGATCGCGTGGGTGCTGGCGGCGAGTTCGTCGACAACGCGGCGCAGCGCGGCGACGGTCGGGTCCGCCGACGCGTCGTCGGACGGCGGGGGCGGCGCGGTTCGGATGTCACGGACGGCCTCGCGGACCACCGCGCGCACCGTGGCCTCATCAAGGGCCTGGAGGCCGTTGTGAGCGAGCGCGGCGAGGCGGCGGGTGATCTCCGCGACGTCACCGCTACGGCCAGAGACGGCGATCAGGGCGCGCTGGGACAGGCCGTAGTTGAGCGCGGCCGCAGCGGCCGGGCCGGTGTCTCGCATGCGAGACGGATCGGTGCCGGCGGCGACGGCACCGTGGATCGCGGCCAGCGAGCGGGCGACGTCCAGGAGCCGGTACGCCTGCGCGCGGCTGATGCCGAACTCCACGGCGCAGTACGACTCCCAGGTGCCGTGCCCGAGCGGCACCCCGGACGCGGGCGGTGTGCGCGTCGCGGACCCGGGCGGCGAGCACCGCCACGGAGCGCCGGACGTCGTCCATCGCCTCGCGCAGCCCGGCCGTCATCTCCCGGGCGCGGGCCGCAGTGAGCGGCGGCCGCGTCGGTTCGGCGACGTCGCCCTGGTCCTGGTCGTGCTCGCCCATGACTCCATCGTCCGCCGCGTCGGCGGCTCCGGCCCGGGGCGTACGGAAGCACGGCACGCGAGCTCCACCTCACAGGCCACACCCTCATAGGGCACCTCGCCTACCTGGGCAAATGGCGTGTGAGCCTTATAGACCTCACATCGTGACAGGGGCTCCGTGACACGATTCCGGGCCACAGGCGGAGCGGGCGCCGGCCCCCTTGGAGGCGGCGGTGGATGTAGCACTGGAAACCTGCGGCACCGTGTGGCCCGCCCCTGGCAGGATCCACGCATGCTCATCACGCCCCGCCCGGGAACCGACCGGCAGAACCTACTCGATGCGCTGCGGACCGTACACACGGCAGCGTCCAACGAACGCGGCCGCGGGTATACCAGCGCCTACGGCAGGCTGCTCGGCTATCTGGAGTGGGCCCTGCGCTCAGCTCAGCAGCTGCGGAACCTCGTCAGTGCCGAGGACCTCACCGCCCTGGTCCTGACGAAGCGCCACGACACGCTCCTGGACGGTGTCGGGCACCTCGCGGGCTCGGAGCAGCAGCGCCTTGTGAACCTGCTCGTGGACCAGGAGCTGGCGGAGCGCGACGAGGCCCTCAAGGCGGCGATAGACCTGCTGCGGTCGCTGATGAACCGCTGGGACGGCCCGGAGTGGTTCGTCGTCGCTGACTCCAGTTTCTACATTCAGAACGCCGACAAGCTAGAAGACGTCGACCTCCACAAGGTGCTGGGGCTGCCGTCCGGTGAGCACATCCGGTTGCTGTTCCCGATCACCGTGGTCGACGAGCTGGACGGCCTGAAGGAGGCGGGCAAGCACCGGCCGCGCTGGCGAGCGGGCCACACGCTGGGACTTCTGGACGGCACGCTGAACGGATCCCTGTCCGGGATCTGGCGCCGGTCCCGCCTCACCCAGGACGAAGTCCGCGGCCAGATCAGTCTGGAGATCGTCCTGGATCCGCTGGGGCACGTGCGGCTGCCCCTCGCAGATGACGAGATCATTGACCGGGCGGTCGCCATTCAGTCCCTCGCAGGGCGGCCCGTGCGGCTATTGACCTGCGACACCAGTCAGCACACCCGCGGCAAGGCGGCCGGTCTGCAGGTGACGAAGGTTCCGGCGAAGGATCCCGGGTCGGAACCCGACTGGGAGGCGCAGGACAGCCCCGGAAACGGCACTCGCGCCAAGCGTCGCGAAAGGCAGGCCGCCGACGCGGCAGGCCGCCAGGGAGACGCACCGGCAGGCTAGAGGCCCGGCGTCCGGCCGGCCGGAACACAGCGGGCCGCGCCGGATCGAGGCCAGCGGTTTGTGTGAGGACTCCCCCCGCAGCCCGCCGACTCACTACGGTCAGCGCATGACCAGTGACGGTGTAGTCGTGGACGAGGCAGTCCGTGCGGCATGGGACTCGTACCGGATCTTAGAGAAGCGCACGTCAGAGAAGGAACGTCGGCAGGCGCAGCAGCGTGTCCAGGCCGCGATGGACACCTACGGCCGGGAGGAAGTGTCCCGGGGTGCGGTCTTCCTGGTGGGCGTGCTGACCGCGCACATCATCGGCCAGCAGGAGGGCGAGGAGGAGGACCGCCTCGATCCGCTCAGCGATCTGATCCCGGCCGTGATCCGCAAGCTGCCCGGCTTCGAACTGGCCGACCCCGCCCAGGTACCGATGGTGACCGGCGTCCTCATGGCCGCAGCCATGGGCATGGACACCGTGGCCTGGCGCGACCAGTTCGGGACGATCCCACCGCAGGAAGCCCTGGTACACAACTTCGTGCTCTGGCTGCTCGCCGACCTCTTCGACAGCCTGGTCGAACAGCCCGGCGCCACCGACCAGATCATGCGGGAGACTTTCAACTCCCTCGCCTCAGACTCCGGTTGATCCCCAGACGCCGCCGCACCGAGCAGCTGCGGCCACAGGCATGAAGTGCCGCCCCGCGCCAGGGCCGCCGATGGATCGCGGTCGTGAGGCTGCCCTTCGCGGGGGCGGGTGGATGTAGGACGTACCCTGCGCCGTACAGCTCAGGCAGCCGGGCTCAGGCCCGCTGTGGTCATCGTCGTCTCGGGGCGGGAGGCGGCAGCCTTGAGACGCATCCGTTCCTTGACCACGTCCTCGCCCTGGAAAGCATCCCAGTACGAGTGGGTAGTGACAGTTGCGGACAGTTCGAGGCACTCCCGGCGCAGCCGGGCGACGGATGCCTTCTGCTCGTTGGTCCATCCCGGGCTGGGCTCCCGGCCTCCGGTGACCTCGCCAGTATGAGGGTGTTCGATACCGGGCCAGCCCTCCAGGGGTTCCACCGACCAGGGCAGGGACCGCAGCAGCGCCGACAGCTCCGCGGTGGCCTGGTTCAGGCGGGTCCGGGCGGCGAGCAGGTCGCTGGGAAACGACGTCTCGGCCATGACCGAAACAATACGCGTGTTCGAATCTGGTTCGTCTTTCGGCGCGCCTGTGCCAGGCGCGTCCTGAGGGGCTTGCCGGACCTCTGCAGTGGGGGCGCTGACCGGCTGTGGCGGCTCTGCGCCCAGGGGCGGGGCGGTGGGCTGTGCCGTCTGGTCACGCCGGAGAGCCCCGGTCTCGCCCTCCCCGGGCTGCGGCCGGCGGAGGACCAGCGGTACACCGTGCGGCGCGAGTTCCGCCGCGGCTGGGTGCACGGGAGGCTGCGGCCTGTCGACAGTGATGGAGAGCTGCGCGAGGCCGCGTCGGGGCAGCGGTGCGCTTGGCGTCCACTTTTCCTCTCCGAATCGGCAGGACAGCTCCGCCTCCTCACCCGAGAAGTGGATCGCGTCGCCAGGTTCGACGACTCCCTCAGCCGGCGGCTCGTCGATCGGCCGGTACCCGGACCACGTGGCCCGGTCCTGGGCAGGCACCCACATGTATGTCCCAGCCCGCGGGCTGCGTTGTGAGGGGATGAAGAGCGGCACCACGGTTCCGGTGGCCGCGCCGATCAACGTCTGTCCGACGGTGACGCCCCGGGTGTTTCCGGCTCCCCCGGTCCAGCCCGTACCTTCGTCGTCCAGCCGCCGGGGGGTGTCCCACTGCAGGTGCACCCGGCCGCAGCCGGTCTTCGCCAGCCCGTCGGGGCATGGACGCTCGGCCGCCGCTGTGCAGGTCCACTCGACGAGGACGCGGTACCCGCCCATCAGCGGAAGATCGGTGGCATTGCTGATCTGCCGCCATGTCGCCGGCCGGGTCAGCATCCAGTTCGCTCGGTCGACGAGGTGGAACTTGTCGTTGTCGGTGATCCAGTTGGCGGTGAGCCCGGCGCTGGCGTGTGCTCGGGACCGGCGCAGGACCGTCCCGGAGCTGGCGTTGTAGTACTGAGCCTCGCATCCCAGGTTCAGTCCTCCATCGCCGATGACGGTTACGTCCGGCCGGGCCGTTCGGAACTTGGTCGCCTTCTCCACGTCGTACCGGATGCCGGCCGCGTCACAGGTCCGGGCCACGAACTCCTTCATGGCCTTGTGCCGGTCGCTCTCTTCCGGCGTCATCTCGTGGGACGTGGGCAGGTGCGCCGCCCGCAAGCGCACCAGGCCATCGGGGCCGCGATGCTTCCGGACGTACATGAAACGGCTCTGCACGCCGTTCTGCTCTGCCTTGCACATGCGACCCGCCTGGCTTTCGACGCACTGCAGCAGGAACCGGTCGCGTTCGGCGATCGGGCGGAGGAGCGCGTCGATCAGATCGGGCACGAGGTGTCTGCTGGCGCGGGGGAGACCGAGGTCGTCCTTGTCGAGTGCGAGGACTTGCTGGAGTTCCTCGTGCCAGACGCCGTTCGCCAACGTGCACCGCCTTCGCTTGGGAGGACTTCCCTTCGAAGGTAGAGCCGGGCACTGACAATCCACCAGATGCCGGGTGGTCATAGGGAATTCCGGCAATCTGGTTCGTCCCGGATCAACGGGTTCGGTGTCGGCCGGTGTCGGCTACTACGGTCGCTGACCGAGTTCCTGTCACGCTGGCGATGTCCTTTCTGCGGGGTGAGCGGCGGTACGAGAGCCGGGCCCCGGCAGTTGCGATGCCGGGATCCGGCCCGTGGTGTGCCGGCCGGGTCAGGCGGCGGCTGGGGTGAGGCCAGGGTCTAGTGGCGGCCGGTGGCCAGGTGGACCGTGAGGGTGTCGCCGTCGGCGGTGGCGGCCCGGTAGGCGGGGTGGGGCAGAAGCGCGGGGAGGACGACGTCGCGCAGCACGGCGGCGGTGGGACCGTCGGCCGGGGCCGGGGCCGGGGCGCCGGTCGGGTCCTGGAACACCTCGCTGTCGGGGCTGGACTGGAAGTCGAGCACCCAAGTGCCTCCGGCCGCGGTGAAGGCGATTTGTCGCCCTGGATGCCGGCGTCGGTGACGTCGCTGGTGCCCGGGTGGTCCTCCAGGACGTCGGCCAGGCGCACGGCCTCTTCGTCCACGGTGGTCAGCGGGCTCTTTTCGCGGTCGATAGGCAGATGTCACTGGGCGCTTCAGTCGGCCAGTTGAGCATCGGAGCTGACGAGCGGCAATGCACCTGACGACCCCGACTTGCCAAGGCCTACAGAGGGTCAGGGCAAAACCTCCCCGTAGTGGGCCAGGAGCGCCCTCAGCTGAAGAGCCTTGTCGTCGCTGCGGCCCTGGAGGCGGCTCTTGTTGTTACGCTTCCACCTTGCGAGTGCCTTCTCCTGCTCGTCGCCGAGGTTCAGGCTGGGCTGAATGTGCCCCCGCGCCGACCCGAAATCCGCGAGCTGCTGGAACATCGAGGTCCACTGGTCTCCGCGTTGGTTCCAGGTCCATCCCGGCAGCGCCTCGAGTTCGGCCTTCTGAGCGGCGGAGAGCACATCGCGGCGGGAGCGCCAGGAGTTCAGCCACACGCCGACGGGGTGGCCGTCCCACTCCTCGCGCTGCTTGATCGACGAAACGGCCCGACCGGTGGCTGCGCAGAACCGCCGCATCACCGCGACCTTCGTTTCCTGGGCGTCCTGGTAGGGGTCCCACGACCAACCGGGCACCTTCTCCATGGCCTCCAGCTGATCGCCAGGCAGATCCCCTCCGCGGGCGATCAGATCGGCTCGCCGCCCCCGCAGATTGTTTGCCCACACGGTCGCGGCACGGCGTGACAGCACCTGCTCCCGTTCACCTGGGTCCGCCAGCTCAGCCCACCGCAGGTAGCGGTCGTAGCTAGCCCAGAAGCCAGCCTCGTTCGCGGTCTGGGCCGACCAGCAGGCGATCGTCGCCAAGCGCTCGGCCCGGTCGCTCCGAAGGCGGCCGGTACGCTGTAGATCCCGCTGCTTGCGGCACCAGCGCCCCAGGCTCCGCCCGTCGACGCGGACCTCATCCGAGGGGTAGCAGTCGACGGCAGCGGCCGCGTACTCGGCTAGGCCCTCGAACATGGAGTCCCACGCATCGTTCTGCGCCGACGACTCAAGCTTTCGTGCTGCCTGTTCGCCGATGCGCTCGCGGATCCACCTGCGCGCCGTCTCTTCCGCCTGCGGCGCGTCCAGGGCGCGGTAGTGCTCGGCCGTGGCCGGGGCCAGCAGGCCCAGTGCTGCCAGGTGATCGAGGATGTCGGCTGCCGCGGCCTCCGGCTCGGCGAGGAAGCCGACCTGCGCGTCGTAGGCCGGTGAAAGGAGGTCGAGCGGTGCCTCCCGGATGCGCACCACGGTCCAGCCGGCGTCGCGTAGGCGCTGGGATTTCGCGATGTCTGTCTTG
This sequence comes from Streptomyces sp. NPDC093260, assembly GCF_040683715.1. Taxonomy (NCBI): domain Bacteria; kingdom Bacillati; phylum Actinomycetota; class Actinomycetes; order Kitasatosporales; family Streptomycetaceae; genus Streptomyces; species Streptomyces sp. NPDC093260. Next base: position 96,654 of record NZ_JBFBEK010000026.1, on the reverse strand, counting down.
CGCGCCTTCTCGGTCCCGTGGAAGTAGGACCCGTCGAACTCGAGGACCAGGCGCAGTCCGTCGGTATCGACCAGCATGTCGACGCGCTCGACCTGCCCAGTGTGGACGGCATCACGGTTGACGTCGATCGAAAGGACGGTGCTGAGCTCGGCCTTCAACCGCAGTTCCTGCACTGAGGTCTGGCGCAGGCGGCAGCTGGGGCAGCCGGTGCCGTAGCGCTTGCGGAACCCTCCCGTGCGGTTGTTCACCACGGCTTCCCACGGCTCGTGCTCGTCGGGGAAGTCCGGGCAGTTCCACCACACCCTCTGGTTGGCCCCGACGGTCAACTCGTCCGCGTTGATACCGGACTTGTCGACGTTCAGCGTCGCAGCCAGCTCCGGTTTCACCACCGACAGCCGGTTCGCATCCGTGATACGCAATGTCCCCACCCCGACTGCTCCTTCCGCCCCCAGGGTCGCCGAGGCCACCGTATGCGCCGCCTCGGACACTTGAGCCAGCCGCCCCCACAGTGAGGCCCCCAACGAAGAGGTCAAGGCCACACCCCGCCGAGACCATCAGGATTCAACTGGCCGACTGAGCCGCTCACTGGCCAATCGAAATGCTCAGTCAGAGCAGAAATGCAGCGGGCACATTTCGCCTCCTGGTTAGTAATCCAGATCGAGGTAATCAATGTCATTGATGGCCACGTCCGACAGTCCCATGGCGCGGGCTCCGCCGTCCTGGAAATACACTTCTTTGAATCCTTCGGCGATGATTTGGCGCATCTGCTGGTCGCTGGCCCCGGCGTCGCGGGCGTCGAAGAGGCGCTGCGCGTACTGGGGGGGGAGGTGCACGGTGAGTCGCCGGAAGCGGCCGTCGTCGGTTGTGCCGACCGGCGCGGTGTACCCGAACCGGGCCCGGGTCTCCACGGTGATCCCGCCAGTGGTGGCGGCCTGGCGATGCCGGCGCTTGCGGACCAGAGGCTGCCACCGCTGCCGGACGATGTCGTCGATCTTCGCGGCGACGTCGGCGCGGGCGTGTTTGCGGGCGCCGCGCCGGTAGCGGTTGACGGAGTCGGCGGTGACTCCGAGCTCCGCCGCGACGGCCTTCGCGCTGCCGAACTGCCGGATTAGGAAGCCGATCTGGCCCTTGAGGGTCTTGGGCGGCTCCTTGGTGAACGCCTCCCGGTCGGCGCGTTCGATAGCGTCCTCGATCTCGTTCACGGCTCAGCTCCCGTCGTAGTCGTCGTCACGGTGGAACCGGTCGTGGACGGGGCGGGCGTACTTGGCCGCGTCGAGGTTCACGGCCAAGCGCTCGGCCACACCATCACCCTCCGGCTTGAGGTAGCCCAGCGCGCGCAGCTCTGCGACGGCCTTACGGAACGCCTCTCGGCCTTCAGCGGCCAGCCGCTCGTCGCGGGTCAGCGAAGACAGTTGGTGCATCAGGGGCCGGTCGTCGTCCGTGTATCCGGTAGTGAGTTCGGCCAGGACACCGCGAGCGCGCCAGGTCAGGCGCATATCGCGCATCGCCCAGGCGAACAGGAGCGGGTCGTAGCCCGGCGGTCGGGTAGGCAGTGCCCATCGAGGACGGATGCTGTCAGCGGAGGTCATCGGTGCGGTCCTTCGTGTGGATCGAGCGAGGTGGGAGGGGCGGGAAGTTACTCGCCCTCGTCCAGGACGGCGTCGCCGCCCTTGATGTGGCGGGCCGGGTTGAGGCCCTTCTCCATCAGCTCCACCGCCCACGGCATCGGCTGGACGCCCTCCAGCTTCGCCAGGCCCGGCGTCGGCCCGAGGCGGAAGCCGCCCGGCTGCGGCTTGCCGGACGCCGCGTAGGGGAGGAAGTCCAGCGGGCTCGCGCCCGGCGAGGGGTAGACGACGCAGTCGGAGAGGACGGCGAGCGGGAACAGCCCGGTCATCTTCGCCATGTTGTTGAGCTTGCGGTGCATGTTGACCCGGGCCTTGCTGATGACGGCGGCCCGGATGTCCGGGCGCCAGGTCGGCCGCTGAAGGGCCGGCCACCGCTCGCCCTCCTTGTAGTGGCGGCCCTGCGGGCGCTCGCGGAGCTTGCCGACGCCGCCCTTCACGGTGGCCTTGATGGCCGCGAGGACGGCGGCCAGGGCCGGGTCGACCTGCTTGTGCTGCTCCATCGCGGCGAGGAAGGCGCGGTCGTCCAGGTCCTTGGTGACGCCGAGGTCGGCGAGGGTGTCGACGTAGGCGTTCTTGAGGCGGTCGTGCCACGGGTCCAGGTACGCGCCGGTCTCGCGGCGCAGGTACGCCTCGATCGGGTGGACGTCGTAGCCGAGCTCCTGGGCGTAGGCGACGGTGTGCGTCTGGTACCAGGCCGGGCCCGTCGGACGGGAGCCGTCCGGCGTGAACGGCGAGGGCAGGCGCGGGTCCAGCTCGATGTGGCTCAGGTCGACCAGCCAGCTCCCGGGGATCTTCGGATTGAACTTCGGGGCATGGAAGTGGTCCGGAGCGGACAAGCCGACGACCAGGCGGGCCGCGGCGGCGAGGAACGCGGTGTTGAGGTCCAGGCCGACCGCGAAGGGCATCATGCACTCCGCGCCGGTGAGCGAGTCCACCGACCGCACCCACTGGTACGCCTCCTCATTGAGGAACCCGCCCGTCCAGCCGGACTGAACGACGACCGGGTGCTCCGGGGTGGCCTCCGGCGGCGCCGGGTCCATCGGCTCCGTCCCCAGCGAGCCAGGGTTGTAGGCCGAGATCCAGTTGCCGGTCTCCTCATCGCGCTCCGGCTTCGTCGGCGGGCGCAGCGCCGTCATCAGCTCCAGGCCCGAGACGGCCGTGGAGCCGCGCGGTGTGATGACCCGCTGGGCGTACACCCCGAGGACGCGGGCGATGTCGGCCGGCTCCATCTCCGAGACGCCGGGCCAGGACCGCTCATCGAGGGCGTCCCACGACAGGATCGCCAGCTGCACGCACTGCCTCTCGCGGCCCTGCGCCTTGCGGTAGATCCGCGCCCACGGGCCGAAACCGCGCTGCGTAAGCTGCCACTTCGCCTTCGCCACCTGCTTGACGACCGGGTGGTCCTCCGGCAGGCGCAGGGAGCGGCGCTGCTCGTGGCCCTCCAGGCGCTCGGGCAGCCCGAGCTTCACGGCGGCCGCGGCGGTGAGCACGATCAGCGGGTCGGAGTCCTTGCCGTAGCGGTTGAGCTTCGGCGCACCGAGGCCGGACTCGCGCAGCGTCCACTCCACCAGCTCCGGGATCGTGGTCGCCGGGCAGTCCAGCACGATCCCGTCGACGCCGTACGCGGAGCCGTCGCCGTCCAGCACGGCGAGCGGGCCGTGCGGAAAGCGCGGGTCGACGGCGGGCTTCGTCGCCTTCTTCGCTGCCGGGCGCCGCGACGTCGCCGGACGGGCGGCCGGACGGGCGGGGCGCTCCGGAGCGGCCGGGGCGACGGGAGCCTCCACCGACGCCGGAGCCGTCGCCTCGGGCGCGGCCGGGCCCGTGAATGTCTCCGGCGTCACCGGCTGCGGCGCGGCAGCCGGAGCCACGGGGGCGACAGGCGCGGCGGGGGCGCCGTGGGCGGGGTACTTCGCCGCCCACCCCTTCAGCAGCCGCTGATACGCCTCCAGGCGCGGCGACTTCGGCTCGGAGCGGCCGTTCTCGTAGTTCTTGACCGTCTGCGTCGTGGTCTTCAGCGCGGCCGCGAGGCGGGCCTGGGTGATGCCGGCGGCCTCGCGGAGCCGGGCGCGTTCCGCCGGGGGCGGGAGCTGCGGCTCCTCCGCCAACAGTGCGTCGATGTTCGCGAACAGCTCTTCCTCGGATGCCATGCGTGGATCTCCTCTCGTGCCCCCACCCTAGCAATATTTACCCCAGTCTTTAACCTCTTCATTTAACCCTGCCGGAGTGACTTAGCGGCCAGGGTGGACGATCGGCGCAGGCCCTGGCTCATAGCTGACAGGCTCCGTGTGCGACGCCCTCACCTGAGGGGACGCGGTGTGAGGCTCATAGATGGCGGACCGAGTAGCCGAGGATCACCCCGCCAGCCGGGCGTCATCGAGCGCGGCCGCGGCTTCAGTGCCGGGCATCCCGGCGCGCACCGAGCGGCGGCCGACCTTCGCCTTGTCGACCGGCCGGCGGGGCGTGGGCGTGCCGGGCGCCCGGAAGCGCCGGCGGCGGGAGCGAGGAACGGGGGTGCTCACGGAGCCTCCCGATGTCGCGGGGACAAGCAAGCTGCGCGACGCGGCCGGCGACCTGACGTGGGCAAGCACTTCTATACCGGTACCGGCATCGTGTACGCGGCCGACGTGCTAGACCCTGATGTGGAAGATCCAAAGTGAAGGAGAACCCACGTGCCGTACGGCGATGGTATGCGCGACAAGCGGAACACGACGGAAGCCGTGGCTGCCCTGCTCGACTACGCGGAGAGGAAGTTCGGCGCTGACAACGTCGACGTCGAGTTTCGCTACCTGCTCGGCGGAGTCGTCCACTCCGCGAAGGCGGAGGGCAAGGAAGAACTGAAGAAGACCATCATGTCGAGCTTCGAGGTGAAGAACCGCGAGTGACGCACTGCTTGTAGGCCTGGCCGGGTTCGCCAGGTCGATGACGGAATATCCGGCTGCCGGGCGGATACGCGGCAGCCGTAGTCTTCGCGCAGCTAAAAGCGGATGTCGAGCCACTCCACGTCTGCGGATTTCACCTCAAGGCCCGCAATGGCCTCTGCGACCGCATCACAGCGACGAGGCGTCCCAGGCGGCCGGGGGACTGCCCCTGCGCACGAAGTGCCCTGCGGCGGCGCGGCGCTGTGCCCGGGTCCACGGGCGGCGCCGGGAGGGAGGCCGCTGATCGTCCGGCAAAGCAGGGGAAGTGGTCACGGAAAGCCAGTCCCTTCTGGGGACATGCTGAAGGGAGCCCTCCCGGGTGGGGGTGGTGCCCGGGAGGGCTCCCTTCGGCGGCGGGTCGGGGTCAGTGGCTGGTGAGTTCGCGCAGGCGGTCCGCGAGGCGGCGGTCGGGCCGGCCCAGCAGGCCGTCGTCGTCGGCCAGGCGGTCGACCTCTTCCCGCAGGTCGCCGATGGGGACCTCTCGGTGGGCGCCGGTGCGGGCGCGGTACCCGGCGAAGTTCTCCAGCACCTCGATCAGCATCGTCCTCTCACCGACGTTCAGGTCGTCGCCCTCCGCGTCGGCCAGGGCGTCTTCGACCCGCGCCCACCATGCGTCCGCTTCCCCCAGCTCTCCGTTGGTGAGGTGCTGGAGGTGGAGGCAGTAGGCGGCCGCGCCGTGGTCGGCGCCCGCGGCGAGCCCCCACCAGAACCGGGCGCTCTCGGGGTGGTTGGCGAGGTAGAGCCAGCAGGCGAAGACGTGGATCCCGTCGATGTCGAGATCGTCGGTCCAGCCGTCGAAGACGGTGCAGGTGGTGCCGATGATGTCGGCGAGGTACTTCACGTGCGAGGCGGCGCCGGCCTGGGTGGCGCTCCAGGAGGCGACCGCCGTCAGCCGGTGCCGGGCCGATGTGCTGTCGGGCCGTTCCGGAGGCGGCGCCGATGCCGACTCCGGTGCAGGCGCCGGGAGATAGCCGGCGTCCTGGGCCAGACGGCGCAGGCCGGCGGCCACGTCGAAGGGGCGGCGCGGCTCGCACGTGGACGCGCCCGCAAGGCGTTCTTCCCATGTGTTCATACGGTGTCCTCCCCCTTCAAAATCCGCCGGTAGACCGGGGACAGGCGCTCCCGGGCCTTGCGGAGGTGGTAGTCCACGGTCCTGGTCGTGATCCCCAGGTACCAGCTGATGCGCCGGGTGTCGTAGTGGCCGATGTAGCGCAGGACCACGACGTCGAACTGCTTCGCGGGGAGCGCGCCGAGCGCCGCGTACAGCCCGGTGCCGCTGTCCAGTGCCGCCATCTGCTTGCGCAGGGACAGCAGGTGCTCGGATATGACGGTGCGCCTCACGATCGCCCACACCTCCTGCTGGAGGTCCTCGCTCTCCTCCTTCAGCTTGTCCCACAGGCGGAGGATCTCCAGGAAGGCGCGGTGCACCGCGGATTCGGCCGCGTCGTTCGTCCCCAGGACGCCAGGGCCAACGCGTGGAACCCTTCCTGGTTCAGGATGTAGAGCGCCTCGAACTCCACGGGCAGCGGGAGGGGGGCTTCGGCCACGGGGACGCGGCCGTCCTCGCCGACTTCTTCGGTCATCAAGTCCTCTTCATTGAGGGCACGGTAATCGGCGCGGAAGTGCGCCGGGCGTGAACTACTCAACCGCCCGAGAGCCCCGAACACGCATGCGTCGCCTGACGACTTTTACGTTGCGAGATCAACCACTTGCGCACGGTGACGATAGTTGTACCGCGCAGCGTGCTTGACCAGCACCTTTGGGTCACTAAAAGTGACATGGCAATGACAGAACACCAAGAACGAGTGACGAAGGCCACACAGCTCTCAGGTTTGAGGGTGCCCGAGATCAACTCACGATCGAGTGAATCATCCCAATTCATCAGAGATCCACGGCTGTTGCTGCTAAGGGGTTGAGACGCCTCCATGCCGACACCGACCCACGCCAGTGGCGTACGGCGGCGACCATGTGGGGCTGACGGGCGGAGCGGTCGCCCCGGACCCGGCGCAGGGCCGTGGTATAGCAGACGCCATCTGCCGATCGCCGCCCCTACGGCTTCACTCGCCGGGACGACGGCGACAAAACGTCAACCGTGCAACGGCACAAGGGTTGACGGCGCAGGTCAGCACGTCTTGGGGTGGAGGGCCACATGCCGGCCCCGTCCAGCACGGCAGCGCCCACTGCCGGAGCGGCAGAGCTTCGCACACCGGAGCCCGACGGCTGATCAGTCGACGACGTGCACGATGACGTACAAGTCCCCTGGCGCACCGCCATGCTTGCCGGGACCGCCGAGCCCGCGGACGCGGACCTCCTGGCCGTCGCGTACCGGGATGCAAGGAGCGTGGCATTCTCACGATCTTGTCCTGTAGATCACGCTGACACGTCCGCCCGGTTCCAGGTACCACGCTCGGCTCAGGACTCCAGGGTGTTCTGCAGCCACAGCATGCACGACCTCGCTGACGTCGCGGGCGGGAAGGGGAAGGGGCGGGAGCCGGGGGCCGGCCTCAGGCCGGCTGTCCAGGAGGAGGCCCACAGGTGCGCCCGTCGCCGCGGCGATCGCCAGCTGCCTGGTGAACTTCTTCCGGATCGCATGACCAATCGAGCCGGTGAGCGTTGTCGCGTCGCCGACCCACGTTCCATCAGGCTGCAACGCGTACTCGATCCCGACATGCCCCTTGAGGTCGAACAACAACACGATAGATTCGGAGGGGTCTCCCTCGTCGAGAGGAAAGGGCGTCACAGTCGGGATGTCGTTCGTGTCGGCGAGCGGTCGGTCCGGGTCGTTCAAGGGGCGGCCGGACGACAGGCTCTCGCTCGCGAGCCCCAAGATCATCCGGTAGTAGGTTGCTGTCTGCCCTCGGTCACGTCCGACCTGAGGGACCACGCTCACCCGCAGGCCGAGGCCCGGATACTCGGTCACCAGCCGCGTGAGTTGCGGCAGCAAAGCCTTGGCTGCACCGTCCCGGGCGGCACCCAGGCCTTGTTTGCCCTCGGTGAGAGGCATGGGCACCACCGTATGGTCGATGAACCAGGAGATCCCGTCGACCTCAAGGTGAAAGTCGGTGGTAACCGTCCCATAGCGGTCCCTGTAGTCCCTGTGATCAGGGTTCCCGAGGAACACCGCCCTGTTCCCTTGACCGGACCAGTACCGCATCAGCGCCTCGCACGCTGACCTTTCCCAAGGCTTGTCCAGCACATTCAGGTCCACCAGGCACCTCCCTGACTGCCTTCGGCGCCTCTACCGACGGACCTGCGAACCCTACTGGCCGCTCCGCCTCGCTGCCCTCGTAAGCCGCGTCCGAAGGGCATCTCGAGCAGCGGACGGCTGACCAACGTGCCCGAGGCCAGCCCGCCGCTGCCCGTCAGCGCCGCGCGTCCTTTACTCAGCCGTACGCCGGGCCCCGGAGGCGAGGGCGGGGACGAAGACGGTCAGGGAGAGCGCGACCGGCAGGACGGGAACGGCCGTGTTCATCGCTGCTGTCGGTGCCGGGAGGCGTATGAGAGGGGCACCAGCGCCAGCAGCGGTCCCCACAAACAGCAGCGGTGCGTATAGCCAGCCCATGACGGCGCGGCGGGCGCCCGTCAGGTTGCCCTGGACGACCGTGTCCAGATCATCAGGTGGCTGACCGTGGCGGCGGTCATGATCAGGGCACCCAGCAGCGCCACCGTCACGGCTGCCCCGGCGCGTACCGGGCTCCCGCCCAAACGAACGGAAGCCAGCGCGTCGCGACCAGCCCCCAGCACCGGACCAGCCCCAGCGTCAACAGCGCCGAGGCAGATCAGCGGAGACCAGGTATCCGACGCCGGGCAGGTCGTAGTCGGTGCGCAGCATCTCTTCGCTGTAGCCGACGGGAATTCCGACGGTCATGGCAGACAGGAGTGCGTCTCGCTGCCCTGTCCCTTGGGCCCGAAGAAGGCCACGATCAATGAGAAAGGGTCATCGGAAATGCGAACCTACAGGAGGTCATGTAGGTTCTCACTTTCGGTGTCAGGCGCCGACGCTATGACCTGGACGTTCCCCTCCAGTCTCACGACGTGTCGGCAAGCGGCTGTCTCAGATCGATGTCATTTCCTCAGACAGCCCAGCCGGCTGCGCCGGACCTCATGAACCTGCATCGGCGGCCGTCCGTTCCATCCACTCCCGCACCTTCACTGCTTGCTCGATGCGGTTGACGATGTCCTTCTTGGACGCCGTGTCCAAGGTCTCCGGGATCTTGTCGAAGGTGTCGGGAAGGACGTCGAGGAGACCCCAGATCTGCTCGCCGGTGCTGACGGTCAGCAGTTGCTGGCACCTCCACTGCAGCGGCACCTCGGGACGGTGCGTGAGCCGCTGCACGAGTGTCGGGAACAGGTAGTGCGTCGCTTCTGCGGCGAGGTGCTCTCGTAGCCAGTCGACCGGGAGCCGCTGGCTGAAGCCATGCATGGCGGCCTCCTGGGCCAGGTCCAGGAGCTGAGCGGTGTCGACGGCTCGGATGGTGCGGGGAAGGGTCGGGGTCATGTAGCGATGATGCCAAGAAGCCCTCGGAACACCGAGAGGTTGGCGGGGTCGGGTTGCAATCTGTCAAGGACCTCGGCCCAGGCTTTCTCGAACTCGCCGGAGGTCACCCTTCCACGGACGGCTCGCCCTTTATGCGGATCCATTCGTGGATGGTCTCGATGGCGTAGAGGAGGTCCTGGAAGGTGCAGAGATCCCGGTGCTGTTGTCGGACCTGGCCTGTTGCCATGTCCCCGTACTCAAGCTCGGCTTCCCCGCTGCTCCAGACGATGAGCACGGCGACGACGTCATCGTTTTCGAGCGTCATCCAGGTGCTGTTCTTGGTTCGGCCGTCCTCGGGCGACTGCTGGACCGCACCCGTGATTCCGCAGGATTGCAGGCGTTCCTCATGCTCGGTGAACCAGACCTGGAGCCTCTGCGGCAGTTCAACCGATATAGGCTGCTTTTCTTCGCTTTGCCTCATGGCTGGGCGATGAACCCTGCGGATCGGACCGGGGCCTTGGCTGCGGCCGGATCGGGGACGGTGGTGCGGTGCCGGCGGCGCAACCGGACCCCTTCGATCCCGGACTCTCGCATGATGCGGGCGACTCGCTTGTGGTTGACCGCCTCACCGCTGGTCTCGCGGAGTTCGGCGGTGATCCGCGGGACTCCGTAGGTGCCGTCCGATTCCCGGTGCACCGCCCGTATCCGGGCCGCCAGTTGGGCGTCGGCCGCCTGCCGGGCGGCCCGGTCGGCGGCTGTCCGGCGCCAGTAGTAGAAGCTCGAGCGGCTGACGCCGAGGACGTGACAGAGCCGCTTCACGCCGTAGCGGCGCTGCAGGTCGGCGACGCACTGGAAGCGGTTCACCAGCGCGTCTCCCCGGCGAAATATTTGGCCGCCTTCCGCAGGATCTCGCGTTCCTCCTCCAGCTCGCGGATCTTCTTCCGCAAAGCCGCGTTCTCCGCCTCCAGCGGTTGCGGCGGCTGGGCCGTCTCCGGTGCCCGGCGTCCTCGCGGACGGCTTGCTCCGGCAGCCCTCACTCAGTTCCGCAGGGTCTCCGGATTGATGCCCAGATCGGCGGCGACCGACCTGATCGTCGCCTCCGGCCGCGACTCGTAGAGCGCGACCGCGTCCGCCTTGAACTCCGGCGGGTAGTTCTTCATGACCACGAGATGTCCGTTCTCAGATCCTCAGGATCCAGTGTCTCGTGTGTCCAACATCAGGGGTCAAGGCCCGAGAACTGGCATGCCGGGAAGAGTCCGCTGCACGACGGCACAATGATGCGGATCAACGCGGCAACCACCCGACTCGTGCGCTCGATGCTGTCGTTCGACCATGTCGACTGGATCGGTCTCGGTCTCGCGATCGTCAACCCGTCCCGGGTTTTACCGACCGGGCAGTCTGTGCTCGAGCTCGGGCTGGCCTGCCACAACCCTGACGACCCGGCACACGAGGATGATCCGCGCGTAGAACTCGCGGAGATGGCACAGGTCGCGATCTCATGGGGGCGAAGGTACTGCCTTAGCGAAAAGGAGTTCGGTCTGCGAACCCTGGTCGAATCCTTGTGTGCATTCGACAACGGCTGGTTCGGGGCACCGAGTTGGGGGCGCATCGTCGATCGGTTCCTTACGGCTGTCGACGACCGGGAGAATGCGCACTGGCGCATACACCGGGACAAGCCTTGGTTCGACGAGTGGTTCACCAACCGGCCGGCCGACATTGCGGGCACCACGGAATTTCGTCGGCTGCTCCTTGCCGGGCCCGACCTGCTGTCCGAGGAGGCCGCCGAATGGTGCGTGGATGGCGCCATCGGCTACGTCTGCCAGGACGACCACGCAAACGGCTGCCCGCGGTGCGGTATCCCGCTGGCAACGGAGTCCTCAAACGAGTGACGGCAGTGGCCAGCGATTCTCAATCCCGTGTCAGTTCGGCCAGTCACATGACATCGCGACTGAGAAAATGACACGGGATCTGAGAACCTACAGGACAGGGCTACGTCTGGGCCATGTCGACGAAGCGGGAGTAGTGGCCTTGAAAGGCGACCGTGATGGTCGCGGTAGGGCCGTGGCGATGCTTGGCGACAATGAAGTCGGCCTCGCCGGCGCGGGGCGAGTCCTTTTCGTAGGCGTCCTCGCGGTGCAGGAGGATCACAACGTCGGCGTTGTCCTCAAGGGCGCCGGAGTCCCGAAGGTCGTTGATCATCGGTTTTTTGTCGATGCGCTGCTCGGGACTGCGGTTGAGGGTGGAGATCGCGACGATCGGCAGGTGGAGCTCTTTGGCCAGAAGTTTCAGGCAGCGGGCGATCTCGGAGATCTCCTCGTAGCGGGAGCCGAGTGGTCTGGTTCCGTAGGTGAGCAGGTGGACGGCGTCGATGACGATGAGCTGTACGCCTGCGCGAGCCTGCAGGTAGCGGCAGTGGGCGCGCAGGTCGTGGACGTTGGAGTAGGCGCCGTCCTGGATGTAGATCGGGGCGGCGCTGACGTCGGGCATCCGCCGGGCGAGGCGGGTCCAGTCCTCGTCGGTCATGGTGCCGGAGCGCATGTGGTGCAGTGCGACGCGGGCTTCGGCGGACAGCAGGCGCATGCCGATCTCGTTGCGGTCGGCTTCGAGGGAGAACACGGCGCTGGGCAGGGCGTGCTTGATGCTGGCGCAGCGGACGAAGTCGAGGGCGAGGGTGGACTTGCCCATGGCGGGGCGGGCGGCGACCACGATGAGCTGGCCGGGGTGGAGTCCGCCGGTGAGGGAGTCCAGGTCGGTGAAGCCGGTGGGGACGCCGGGCAGGGTTGCGTTGCGGCTGCCGGTCGCCTCGATCCAGTCGAGGGTGTCTTCCATGACGTCGCCGAGCGGGCTGGCTGGCGGGAGGAGGGGGCGTCGGGTGGTGGCGGCGAAGATCTCTGCCTGTGCCTGGTCGGCGATGCGGTCGACGGCGTCCGGGTCGGCGTCGGAGGCCAGGTTTTCGATGTGGAGCGCGGCGATCTTGGTGCGGCGCAGCATGGCCGTGTTCTGTACGCGGTCGGCGTTGATCTGCCAGCTCCGGGCAGAGGAAGGCTCATTGACGAGGGCGGTGATGTAGGCGGAGCCGCCGGCCTTGTCGAGGTTGCCCTGCTGGGTGAGCCGGGCGGCTACGGCGAGCGGGTCGGTGGTCTCGCCCCGCCCGTACAGGTCGAGGATCGTCGAATAGATCAGCTCGTGGGCGGGCCGGTAGAAGTCGTGCCCGTGGAGGGTGTCAACGATGTCGGCGATCGCGTCCTGGGACAGCAGCATCGCCCTCAGCACCCCCTTCTCCGCTTCAAGATCGTGTGGATGGTGCAGTGCGGCGTCGTTGTCGTCGCTGATCACCCCGGGTCCCCTCCCCCATGCCCTTTTCCCAGGCCCCGCCGGCCGCGGTACGCGGCATCAGGTCAGCGTAGCGGCGGCCCGGCCCGCATGATCACGCTTTCGTCCCGATCACCTCGGGAGAATGAACTGAGTTCCTTCGCACGGGAGTTGCCGTGCCTGGCGGTTCAAGGCCGCCTCGATGGCGGGGTCGGACGGCACAATTGTCGGCTTCGGCTGTGGCGCGCCGGGGCTTTCCGGCATCGGCGGCAGCAGAAGGAGCGTGGACGGGTCCCTCTTCACCAGTTGGATTTGGCGCACCGCGCCCGCACCGAGGACGTCATTGAGCCCTTGCATCAGGCGGTCAGCCAGCAGCCGAGCGTTGGTGAGCCAGGCCACCGAGGTCCCCGCCAGGGTGAGCGTCCCGGTCTCGGAGTCGAAGGCCGTGGGCACCACGTGCTTAGCTAAGGGGCCGGCCACCGAATGCCAGGCCGGCAGCGGCGAGACCTCGGACACAGCGAAGAGGTCAAGCAGGGCTCGCGCCAGTCGGACCGGCGGTGTCCGCCCCCGCATACGCGGGCGGCGCGCGGCGGGGGCGCGCTCGCTGAAGCGGCCTCGCCGGGCGTCCTCGCGAGCCCGGCGCAGGACCAGCAGCGCTAGATCGATGCGTGCCTCGGTGCCCGGGTGCTGCTGGTCCTTCAAAGTTCGTGGCGAAGTGTCGGAGTACCCCAGACCCGGACGACGTCGTGGTCGGTGAAGGCGTACACCAGCCGGTAGGCCGGTGCGGCCTCCGGACTCTGGTACTGCTGACTCAGGTACTGCTCACCTTCCTGCTTGCTGCGGCGGGGAGTGCCGCACATCTGCCAGGACTGCCCGTTCCACACCTCGGGGATCCAGCGCTTCTTCGGCTGCGGCTGCTCCTCCCGGATCCTGTGGCTCGAAGGGACCCGCATCGACGATGCATCGTCCTCCCCGTCGGCGGAGCGCGGGCGCGGTGCACGCGTACCCGATCGTCGGCGGGTCTCGCACAGCAGGCACAGGTCGGCGGCGTCCGGGTCGACGGGGCCGCCCGGGTGCTCAGGACAGCGGGTGGTCGGTTTGGAGGTGCTGACCGCGTCGTGCAGCAGGGCCAGGGCCCGCTCGAGGTCCTGGCGGATCTCCTGAGTGTTGGCGCCAGCGCCTTGGTCTTCGAGCCGCTGCCCGTGCTCTCCGGCAACGCGAAGGGACCGTCCCAGGGCGATGAGCTGGGCATGGTTCATGTGGGTCTCCTTCATACGGAACCAAGAAGGCAGGGGCTTGCTGGCCCGCGGCAGGCAAGGCGGTCGGTCAGCTGGATTTCGGCGTCCGGGCCAGTCGCAGCCGCATGGCCCTCCATAACTCGCCGGCGCCGCGGCTGCTAATGGGCTCGACGCGGTGCAGTGCGGGGCAGCAGGCGTCGTGGACGACCTTGGCACTGCCGTAGTCGCGGTGATGAGGGCCTGGCCACGCGATCCCGCCGGCCAGGTGGTAGACCTCGGTGTCGGCGAAAAGCCGGGCTGGGTAGTCCCCCGGCACCAGCGCGATCCACGCCGCCTCAGCCTCGGGTTCTCCGCCCTCACGGACACGGGCAGGATCAGGGCCGGCCTGCGGCCGGTAGACGTTCACGCCGCCGTAGTCCATGGTGCGGTGGCGATGCGTGGCCAGGGTGCAGCGCGGACACGGCACCGTCAGCTGGCGCCCCCATGCCGGCGCCAGCTCGTCGCCCGGCCCGTAGGGCGAAGGAACAGACACGTCCGCTCAGCCTCCGATGTGTTCCAGCCCCTGCCCGGCCGACGTACACCAGGCACGCCACCAGGAGCAACTTGCAGAGTACCGGCAGGAACTGACATGCCGACAGCCCCTTAAGCGGCTTCGTGGTGGGCCCGGCCAGCCGCCGCTCGTGCCCGCACCACCTGCAGCTGCCCCAGCCGACTGCGCAGCAGGTAGCCCGCGGCACGGCGGCAGGCGTCGTCCGCGGCGGCCTCCGCGCCCCGGACAGCTCGCGGACACCGGCGCAGCGCCGCCTCGTACACGGCGTCGGCCTCCGCCATGGCTTCCTCACTCTCGGCCAGCCGACGCAGGGCGGCAGCCCGGCGCTCGTCACGAACCCGTTCGGCGACCTCCTGCGCCGCGTACGCCACCAAGACCTCATCCCCACCGCGGCGCCGGCACACCTCAGCGATCAACGTCCGGGTGTCGGCCTCACACCGTGCCGTGAGCTGCGCGACTTGCTGCACATCGTTCAGGTCGGCCCGCACAGCGACCGCCAGGTCGACAGCCTCCTGCACCAGCAGATTCGTACGCCGAGCGTACGAACACGGCGGGCACAGACCCGCCGCATCCGGCAGCCCGCACTCCGCACACGGGGCCGACCGCCGAGCCCGCTCAGCCGCCACCTCTCGTTCCCGGCGTTGTGCCGCGGCCGCCCGCCGCCTCGCGACCTCGACAACTGCACGGGCGTGCCGGAGCCGGGTGCGCTCTGCCTCCAGCACGGTGTGCTCGCGCAGCCGCCGCTCGCAGGCGGCCCGCAGTTCGGCAGCACCCGCGCCCGACAGGTCCGCCGCCGTCTCGGTACGGACTCGGGCCCGCACCGCGCGCCGGTCCGCCAGCAGCGAAGCACACGAGGCGCAGTCGCCACCGGTGTCCAACCGGATCCCGTCATCACACCGGCGATCCGAACACGCCTGACGCTGCACCAGGCCCCGCCCGATCAGCCACCCGTACGGCGTGGTGACCAGGGCCTCGCCGCCAGTCTCCGACAGTCGATCAGTGAGCCGGTCGGCCAGCAGCCGAGGCGCGACCTCCGGCTGCTCCAGCAGGCCCGCCAACCGCTCCAGCTCCACCTTCGTCGCCGCCTCGACCTGGTCCTGCTGCCAGCCGGACAGCCGCGCCCACAGTCCGGAAACCGGCCCCAGCGCCACCCGCAGACGAAGATCATCCGGAAGGCCTACCCTCTGCTGCTGCGCCTTTTCCCAGTCCACGGCCTTCGGCCGGCCACCGGCTCCAGCTACGGCAGTCCGCTGCCCAATCCGCTCATCGGCCGGGGACTCTTGCAGCTTTTCCCCGCGGAGCGGGCCGACCTCAGCCACCGGCGACGTGCTCGCGGCAACGGCGGCCGCGCCGTCGTCGGCTTGCTCCTCGCGCGCGCACGCGCGATCCGGCAGATCACCGAATCCACCACGGCCTTCGCCGGAAAAGCCACCACAGAGAGCGAGGGAAGAGACGGGAGTAACCGGGTGAGAGTGGTCAGTGTGAAGGGCTGCCGCAACGTCGGGCTCTGCAACAGCTGGCACATCCGTCACCGGCAGGCTGCTGACCTGGGGTTCCGTCTCCGTCTCCGGAGCTCCACCAGGCCCTGCCGCAACGCCGGGGTCTGAAAACTTGGGCTCCGGGGCCTCCGCACGGTCCTCCTGGACGTCGTCGGCGACGGTGCGACCGTGCGCGGCGGCGACCGCCGGCACCATCAGCCGCGACCGGTTCGCCATGCCCGAGCCCGTCTTCAGACGCACTCGCAGCACCAACTCCCGGCCCTCCAGGCGCTCCAGCACCCGTTCCCCCGCCGACGCGGTGCAGCCCAGCAGCCGGGCCACCGTCGCCGCGGCCCGGCCGCGCTTGGTGTCCACGGTCCCGCCGCACTGCCGCACCCGCCCGGTCTCCCGCGCCTCCAGCACCAGCAGCAGCAGCGCCAGCCGGTCCGTCGCCGCGCCCCGACCGGTACGCGTACCGATCAGCCCGGCCGGAGTGACCCGGCCGTCCCGGTGCTTCCAGCCCGGCGCCATCACGGCCTCCAGCAGCCGCTGCAGCGTCGCGTACTCCTTCTTCGTCAGGTTCAGCGGGTGCCCGACAACGCCCTGCGCCGCCCACAGAGGCAGCACCTTGCACTCCAGGCCGATGTCCTCGCGGTACTCGCCCTTCTCGGTATCCACCGACACCACGCCCGAGCGGCGCAGTCCCGCCACCACGTCGGAGGCCGTGTAGGACGCGGACATGCCGATCCACCGGCCCAGCTCGGAGGTGCGGATCTTCACCACACCGGTCTCTGACGGCGTCCGCGACGCCAACACCAGCACCGCCAAGCGCACCACGTCCGGTGCACCGTCCAGACCGGCCAGGTCCAGCAGCGTGCGCACCGCGCCACCCAGACGGGCGCGAGCGTCCCGCCCGAGCGACAACGGATGACCCGCGCCCCGCTCCGGGACCGGCCCGGCCGCTGCCGGGACCGACCGCAGCCGACGCCGCGAACATCCGACCGGGGCCTCGCCGGCGGAGTTGTCGAAGAAGTCCTCGGACGGGTGGTCCAGGGTGGCGGCCGACGCCGCCACGGCACTCACCGGCCCGCCCGGAGGAACGAGAAAGAGATCATCCCGGCAGCCTGGCGCGGAACGCCTGTGGACAGAGGCCGGGAGCCGGCGAGACCCCCGATCCCTCCCGCCGGGCGGGCAACGACTTCCGATCGCGTCCCGTCCCACGGGACGGACCCCCGGAGCACCGCAGCGACCGGCACCGCCAGTAGGACAGGGGTTCCCCTCTTGGTATTGGTGCGTCGGGATGGAGTCGGCGTGACACTCCGTCTCGAAGAATATTCGTTACTAATGCCGTGAACAGCGCAAACAGGACGTGCGAATCCTGTCACGTGAGAAGCGCGAGGGGATCGAACCGGTGTGAATCGGGCACGGTCGAGCTGACAAGGGGACACCAGGTCAGGCACTATGACGGGGACACCAACTTCCATATGCGAGTCGGACCGTCCTGCGCGAAACGGGAAGAGCCGACGAGTGGATGCGGGTGGCAGCCCCTCCGTGAGGAGCGGGCACCGGACGATGAGGGCCTCCTTGGCCTCCTGTCGGACGGATGACGCGGACAGCCCTCGGGCTGGTCGCGTGCGGTGATCTCCCTTCGGGGCGGTTGCTGTGCGGCTCCGACGGCCTGCGAAAGCCGCCGGAACCGGGTGCGGAAGCCCCTTTGCGAGAGGGGCGACTGCGGTAGTGCTGGTCCTTACGGACCGGTTGTGTGAGATGAGCCAGCTCAACGAGCTGGAGCCCAGAGCCGGGTGCGAACCGGAGACTGGGTGGCCGACACGGGTTGCGAATCCGGTCGGCGAGACGGGCCGCGCGGCCGTAGTGGATTGCGAGTCCACTTTTTTGGCGCGCGGCCGGTGGCGGCTACGTCACCCCGACCCCCTCGATTTCGAGGCTGGCGTCGGCATGCCTTCATCTGGCTTTGCGGATTCGGGATACCGCTCCGCGAGCCGCTTGAGCAGATGCATGTAGACAGCGCGGTGCGGACGCCGAGGGTGGGTCTGCCCCAGCTCCCAACGGGCCACGGCAAGGCGCTTCACGCCCACGGCTTCCGCGACCTCCTGCTGCGTGAGGCCAGCCGCGAGGCGCAGTTTCGCGCGCACAGCTGGTGGCGGCAGGATGTCGTCCACGAGGGCGTCGACCCGCTTCAAGCGGTTCGGGTCGGTCACAGCGCAGCCTCTCAAGATCGAAGGTACTCTGAAAGATACACGACGCGATCTCTGTCTGGGAGTGGACACCACGTGAGCCGTCTGCCGCATGGTGCCCGATAGGGTTCGTGCACGTGGCTCGCCTCGCGTTTTTCGATCTGGACGGCACGCTGGCCGATCGGCAATCGGCGCTGAACGACGCGTTGACGTGCCTGTGCCGCTCCCGAGCGCTTTCTGCAGATGCCGAACAGTGGCTGCGCACTGCGCTGGCCGACCGGGCGACCGCCGGCGACTTCGCCCGGCTGCGGGAAGCCTTCGGCTTGGAGGTGTCGGCCGCGGACTTGTGGCAGGAGTACGTCGACCTCATGGCGGCCGCCGTCACCTGTCGCCCCGAGGTCCTCGAGGGCCTGACCCGCCTGCGCGCGGCCGCATGGACGATCGGTGTTATCACCAACGGGGCTGGCGATATTCAGCGAGCCAAGCTCGCCGGGACCGGTCTCGCCCCCCTTGTCGACGGTGTCGCTGCCTCCGGCGACCTGGAGATCCGCAAGCCGGACCGGCGCCTCTTTGAACTCGGGGCTGCCCGGTGTGGCGTCAGCCTTGCAGGCGGCGGTTGGATGGTCGGCGACAACCCGACTGGAGACATCGGCGGTGGCCACCAGGCTGGCCTGCGCACCATCTGGTTGCGCGGACGCCCCTGGCCTGACGGACTTCCCGCTGCTCGTCACGTAGTCGACGACGTCACCGACGCCATCACCATCCTGCTCAACGAGAACTAGGAGTAGCTCCGTGGACCAGCCGACCGTCGGCATCCTCCACCCCGGCAGCATGGGCGCCGCGGTGGCCGCCTGCGCCGCGACCAACGCAACCGAGGTCTTGTGGTGCGAGACCGGGCGCAGCACCGCGTCCACGGAGCGCGCTGCCCGGTTCGGACTGGCACCCGTGGCTTCGCTGGCCGAGTTGCTGGACCGCAGTGACATCGTAATCAGCCTTTGCCCGCCGGCCGCCGCCGAGGACTTGGCCCGCGACGTCGCTGGGCACCACTTTGCCGGGCTGTACGTGGAGGCGAACGCCATCAGCCCCGAGCGAACCAAACGGATCGCCGCGCTGCTCGAGTGCAACGCGACCGTCGTAGACGGTGGCGTCGTAGGCTCCCCGCCGGTCGGCGGCAAGACGCCGACTCTGTACCTGTCCGGCCCGGATGACGCGACCGTGAGCCTCCAGGCTCTGTTCGCGGACACTGCCGTCCGAACAGCAGTGTTGGGCGCCGAGGTGGGGAAGGCGTCCGCACTGAAGTTGTCGTACGCCTCGTTCCAGAAGACCAGCCGCGTCCTGGTGGCGCTTGCAGTCGGCATGGCGCGCGAGCATGGCGTCGACCAGGAGCTCATTGAGGTCGCCTCCCGGCGCACCGACTCGTACCTCTCCGAGCCGCAGTACGTCGCCAAGGCCGCCGCGCGCGCCTGGCGCTGGGGCCCGGAACTGGAGGAAGCCGCCGACACCCTCGCGGCCGCCGGCCTCCCACCAGAGATGCTGCGTGCGGCCGCGTCCACGCTGGCACGGTGGAACGACGCCAAGGACGACAGCTCGCTCACGCTCGCTGACGCCTTGGACCGACTCGCCCAGCCGTAGCCCACGCTCATGGCGCTGCCGCCCCTGCCCGCTGCGCGAGCAGATGGTCGATGAGCCGCGCCGAATCCTGGGGAGATGCCACCGTGGTGTCCACCCTCAAGTCCCAGATCGCGCCCGGGTGCGCGTCCAGATCCTCGCGAGTCGCATCCCATGCCACCAGCCGCGCCGCGGTGTCCTTGTCTCCCCGGCCCAACGATCGGTCAGCCGTCGCCTTGCGGGGGCACCACAGCAGCACCACCGACCAGTCCGCACGATAGCCGTCGACCAGCGCCCGAATGCCGTCGACCTGCCCAAGGTGCACTACCGGCACCCCGGCCGCGAAGGCTGCGTCCAAGCCAGGCGCGTCGATGACGTACGTGTTGCCATACCGCGTGTTCGCGTAGACGACGTCGCCCGCGGCCTCCAGCTCGCGCAGCTGCTCCATCGTGCCCATCCGGTAGCCGGCCGATTTGCCGATGCCGACCTTGAGCCGGGCGAACTGCGCGTATCGCGGGCTCAACTCGGTGAGGGCCGCGGTGACGGTGTCCTTCCCGGCCGCCGGCGGGCCGTACAGGATCACACCCTGCTTCGAACTCACGCGTACATCGCCCCCATCGCCTGCCGGGCCTGGTCCGCGAGCGTTACCGCAGTGCCCAACCTGTTGTCGACGACCAGATGCGGCACCGCCGGGCGCAGCTCCAGGTCGATCGTGGCCATGTACTCATCCCACCGCTGGAGCTTCCATGCATCGCGGGCAGCGGACCGGAAGGTGATGTACTCGCGCATTGACTCCTCATCGCACCGCACCCATACGGGGAAGACATCAACGCCCATGGATGCGGCCCGATTCGACAGGCGCTTCATCCAGTCCGGGTCGGTCATCTCCGCGATGAACGGAGCGGTCAGCACGGTGGAGATGCCGCACTTGATGTTGGCCATGGCCGACTGCATCAGGCAGTCGTACTCCACCGGCCGGACCTGTGACCGGTAGAGGTCGGTGTGCCGGTCGTTCGCGTCGCCACCCAGCGCAACCAGGAGGCGTTCCACGAGTGGGCGGGTGAGCGGGTCCTTGTCGAGCAGCGGCCAGCCGGTGAGCTGAACAAAAAAGCGGGCAAGCTCGGTTTTCCCGCTGCCAGCGAACCCACCGACGAGGATCAAGACGGGACGGTGCGGGTCGCCACCGGTGTGCCTCCGCTTCCACGCGTCGATGATGCGCTGCTGGAGCGCGAAGTGGTCGGCATCATCACTGCCGGGCGCAATGCGGTGGATCGCCCGCTCGACAGCGAGGACATGCGCGCCATTGAGGCGGTCGTCCATCGGTGTCAGCGTGAAGGAGGTCTCCTCCCCTGGCAACGCGGCCCGGAAACCGAGGTCGGGTTCGGTCGCGCGGTAGAGGAGGCAGTAGGCGCGCCGGTAGTGCGGGCCTGGGTAGACCTCCCCCTGCTCGTGCTGCCACAAGGTCTGAGGATTCGCAGCTGGAATGCCCTTGAGCCTGGCTCGTTCAGCGACTTCCCGAAGCCGCTCGCCGGCCTTCTCCAGGGTCAGGCCGTGAGCCTCGCGCTGCTCCCGCAGCCGGTCCGGCCTCCACCCGGCTCGCTGCTTCCCCACCCTTTGCCCCTCCGTCATCGTCATGGCCGCGAGCCTAGGGCTCGGGCTACATATCGCATGTATACGCGGATGTTGAAAACGTGTGAATGGCGGTGCGTATGAGCTTGGACAAGCCGCTGTGATGGTTCGCCCCACCCGGCCCGAGTGTGATGGTCCTCACGAGATGAGCAGCCGACGGGAGGGGAGCTATGGCACGCGAGGTGCGGTCAACGGTCGTCGTCACCATCTCCGTCGTCTTCAGCGAGGCGAGCACTCGCGTGGCGTCGGATGGAGTAGCCGATCTCGAACTCTTCGGCGCTCATCCTGGTGTCGTTCAGTTCGACAACCTCGCCGTTGGGGCTGGTCGTGACTCGCACGACGCGCAGGAGCGGAACGCCAACGTCGGCTGGGAGGTTCAATGCCTCCGCCTCTTCAGGCGAGGGCATGCGGGCGGAGACACTTTCGCTCCAGCGGAGCGGGCGGTGGCCCATCTCCTCCAGGCGGTCGTAGATGCCACCGGGCCCCGTGTCGGCCTCCGCGAGTCGAGTTCCTCGAGCGAGGTCGGCTGGCAGGTAGCTGGTGGCCAACTGCTTCGGCTTCCTGCTCTCGGGGTCGCCCATCACGCGGTCGCGAACAAGGACTTCGGACCCGGTGGCGAGACCCATGAGGGCAGCGAGGTCGACCGGCACCACGCCCCAACGCAAGGTGGGAGGCTCCAAGGCCACCCACGGTTGGGCAGTCGGGTCGAAGTAGTAGCCGATCTCATCGCGGAAGACCTGGCGGGATCGGGTGATGCGCCGCTTCTCAGGCCGCTCCCGCACGATGGTCCCTCTGCGGCGTACCGCGACTACCAGACCCTCTTGCTCCAAGAGCGAGATGGCGCTTCGCACGGTCTGATAGCCAGCGCCGTACTGGGCCTGGAGCTCGGTGAGCATCGGCAGCTTATCGCCCGGCATGTATCGCCCCTCGCCGATCTGCTGTCGCAGGTCAGCGGCGATGTCGCGATACGAGACGGGCATCGGAGCCACCTTTCAGAGTGCTGCGCGGATCTGATTCTAGGGCTAGCTCTATCAGGCGGCGACGTGCGAGTACAACCGATCGACACGAATAGGGCTATCGCTATTGACTCTGCGGGTCGACATGGTCTCTACTAGGCGATAGCGATAGCTCTAACGCTCCGTTGAGCAGTGGTTACCGCCCTTCAGCACCACCGCAGTAGTCGTCCGCCCTTCGGGGCGGCGGGGTAGTCCTCGGTGACCCGAGGACGCTCCTCGGGTCACCGAGGATGCGAGAGCACCATCGAACTCCCCCGGAGCCTGACGGCACGACGACTGCGTGCACGTCGCAGCGCTGTGCGCTGTCTGTCCTGCGGGACGCCGGCCTCGTGTCGTGCGGCCCGGAGGGCGGAGAGAGCATCGCGACCCGCGTCCCCGCCGCCCCATCCGTGAGGAGCTCAGATGTCTGCTTCGACCCTTGAGCGCACCGCCCGTCCCCGCCGCAGCCGGACCCGCTCCCGCACCGTCAACAGCCGCCCGGCGCTGGCCCTCTCCACCCTCCGGCCCCACCAGTACGACCTGCGCCCCGCCTGCGCATCGCTGGTCTGCCCCGACTGCGAGACGTGGGTGCCGATCACCGGCCTCCAGACCAAGAAGCCCAAGGTCGTGCCGCACGACACCGGCCGCGCGGGCAAGGACGCGGCCGTCCGCTGCCGCCTGGGCAGCAACCGCCTGGTTACGGTCGACGTCACGGTCCGGAAGTGGGAGGAGCGCCTGACGGACGGCAACTCGGAGACCGCACACCGCCGCCGGACCACCGTGCGGCGCAAGCCCAAGGTCGCGGTCGCCCCGGCCGTCAGCCAGATCGCCGCGCAGAAGCAGACGCCGGCGGCCGACGAGCCCGGCGACGGCCGCCCCCTGTGGCTGCTGCGCAAGGAACAGTGGGCGGCGACCGAGCCCGCGGTCCGCGACTCCGACACCCGCCGCGCGCAGCTGCCCGCCGGTGCCGCGCCGCTGGGAGCGCCGCCGGTTCCGCTCACGACGCTGCACCCCGAGCGCTGCGCGAGCTGACCCGCCCCGGACGAACGACCACGGCCCCGGCCACCCCGCAGAGGGGCGGCCGGGGCCGTGGCTGCTCGTACAAGCAGTCAGCTCCCCAAGTGGGGAGTGATCGCGACAGCCCTTGGGATTGCGGCCCGACGGGCTGTCCAGGACCTGACTCGGAGGACCTGATGCAGCACAGCATGACACGCACCACGGCACAGCCGCGGGCCGGGATCATCGACGACATCGAGCGCGAGGACGACGCCAAGGGCTACGAGCCCGAGGACGCCGCCCGCGTCGACGTCGCCCTGGTCCTCGTTCTCAACACCGCGCCGGCGGCGACCGACTGGGAGGTGGCGGCGTGATCACCAGCCTCACCGACGCCGAACGCGACGAACTGTCGCGGAAGAACGCGGAGCAGAACCGCCGGTCGGAGAACAACCGCCGCTGACCGCCCGCCAATCCAAGCAGCGCCGCCCCGGCCCTGCCCGTCGCCCCCGCGCCTTCCCGGCCGGGGGCGGCGGAGAGCGTTGGGAGCTCCCGCCCGCTCCGGCCGTCAGGCCGCCACAACACGCAACAGCCCCGGGGCGGCCACCCCGGGGCTGACTTCTTGCTCTGGACCTTCTGGGAGGCCCTGATGAATCGCGACTCCATCGTACGCACCAGCTACGCCCCCGACGCCGACCTGCCCGTCAACACCAACTGGCGCGAGGACGGCGCCTGCACGCGGGAGGACCCCGAGCTGTTCTTCCCCATCGGCAACACCGGCCCGGCCCTCCTGCAGATCGAGGAGGCCAAGTCGGTGTGCCGCAGGTGCCCCGTGCTGGAGCGCTGCGCCTCCTGGGCGCTGGAGATGGGCGAGGACCACGGCGTGTGGGGCGGCATGAGCGAGGACGACCGCCGCCGCATCAAGCGCCGCGCCGCCCGCAACCGCACCAAGGCCGCCTGATCCGGTCTGGCGGCTGCCTGATCCGCCCGCACTGACCGCTGCACCACGGCGGCCGGGACGGGCGGTGACGGGGAGCCGGACAGCCCGGACCGACAGCCGAGGGAGGCCTCATGGCCACGACGATGACCCCGCTCCAGCCCGGCACGGAAGCCGCCGCCCAGGCGTGCGCCTTCGCGATCTTCGGCAGCGACATCCCGCCGATCGACCCCGACGACTACGACGGCAGCTGGCGCACCACCCTCCACGTCATCGCGGAGGAGTGGGTGGGCGAGGGCCATGTCGAGCGGCACGCCGCCCGCACCGCGACCGCGATCAACGACCTGCTGAACACGCAGAAGCTGTTCGGCGAGGGATCGCCCGAGGCGCGCGCCGCTGGCACTGCGCTCAAGCCGCTGATCGACAAGTGCCGGATCTACGGCATCACCACCGACGACCTCCGCCGCGACGGCGCGCAGCTCCACACGAGCTGATTTCGCGCCCGTCCGGCGGGAACCGATCCCAGTTTCGCGCCCGTCCTGCGCCGCTTCGCGAGTACGGCCGCCCACCCCCCGGGCCGCCGGCCTTTTCGTGTGCGCGGAGCGGGTAGAGCCGGTGTCCGGTTCGCAAGCAACCATCCGCACAACCGGCCGCTTCGGGAACGCCTCACCGCATTTCGGGAGCAGCCCCCGCCGTTTCGCGCACGCCCTGAACGACCGCCTCCGGAGGCCCCCATGACGATCACCGACTGGCCGCGAACTGCGGCTGAGCCCGACCCCGACTCGGCTTCACCGGCCGCCGTTTCGGGAACGCCCAAGCCGGTTTCGCAGACGCCCGGCACCGTTTCGGAGACGGCGGAGTTCGTTTCGGAGACGGAAAGCGGAACCGGAACGGACCGCTCCCCGGCGAAGCTGACCGGCACCCAGAAGTGGACGGCCGGAGCGATCGTCGCTGCCGCGCTCGCCCTTGCGGGCATCGGCCTGTACCTGTCCTTCGAGCACGTCGCCCAGTTCGCTCACGAGGAGCTGCGCTTCGGCTCGCTGGGCAAGGGTCAGCTGTTCGCGGTCGGCGTCGACGTCGGCATCATGGTGATGATCGCGGTCGACCTGCTGATGGCATGGCTCAAGCGCCCCATCAGCTGGATCCGCTACCCGGTGTGGCTGCTGACCGCCGCGACGGTCGTCCTCAACGCCGCGTCCGGCGCCCCGGAAGGGGCCTGGAAGCTGCTGGACTACGTCGCGGCCGGCGCGCACGGCGTCGTGCCGGTCCTGTTCATCACGGTCGTCGAACTCGGGCGCACCGCGATCGACCGGGTTGTCCGGCCTGAGCAGGCCGAACGAGACTCGATCCCGTGGCTGCGGTGGGTCCTCGCCCCGGTCGCGACCGCCCGGATCTTCCGCCGGATGCGGCTGTGGGGCGTCACCTCCTACCCGGAGATGATCCGCCGCGACCAGCAGCTCATCGCGTACGAGCAGTGGCTCAAGCGCAAGTACGACGGCGACATCTCCCAGGCCAGCGAGGATGAGCTGCTGCCGATGAAGATGGCCCCCTACGGCTACACCGTCGACCAGGCCCTGGCCATGCCCGACGAGCAGGAACAGGCAGCTCAGGAGCGCGCGGAGGAAGCCGAGCGCCGCCGCCTGGACGCGGAGACGCGCAGCGAGGTCGCCAAGGCGGAGTCCGAAGCCGAGCGGCTGCGCGCCAAGGGCAAGGTGGAGCTGGTCCAGGCGGAGGTCGAAGGCCAGACCGGCCAGGCCCGCGCCCACGCCCGAGCCCAGGTCAGCGCCGCAGAGCGGGCCGCTGAGCTGGAGCAGCAGGCCCTCGACAACGCCGTGATCGCCGAAGCCCGCGCCCGCGAGGCCGAGGCGGAGCGCAAGGAGGCCCAGGAGCGCAAGGCGGCGGCCGCCGCCGACCTGGAGAAGGCCGAGCTGGAGCGCAAGGCCGCTGAGCAGCGCAAGGCGGCGGCCGAGGCGGACAAGGTCGCGGCTGCGGAGGCGGGCGCGATCGAGACCGAGCGGATCGCGCAGGCCCGCCGGACGGCGGCCGCCGCGGACCTGGAGGCAGCCGAGCTGGAGCGCCAGGCAGCCCAGAAGCGGAAGGAAGCGGCGGAGGCCGACCGGGTCGCCGCAGCGGAGGCACAGGCCATCGAGACCCAGGCCATCGCCGAAGCCCGCCAGGCCGCTGCCGAAGCCGACCGGCGTGCTGCCGAAACGGAGAAGGCCGCTGCCGAAACGCGGCGCGCTGCCGTCGAAGCCCACCGCAAGAAGGCGGAAGAGGACCGCCGCCGGGAGGCCGCTCTCGCCGACATCGCGCGCGCCAAGAAGGAGGCCGCCGAAGCCGAGCGGGCTGCTGCCGAAACGCGGCGGGTCGCTGCCGAAATCGAGCGGCGCGCGGTCGAAGCCGAGGACGCCGCGAAGCTCAAGCCACGCGAGCGCGCGGTCCGCAAGGTCGCCCGGATGATCCTCGCCGTCGGCGGCGACGCCGACCAGCTGCCGCTCACCAAGATCCAGCACGAGCTGGCGGTCACCTCGCCCGGCACTGCCTCGGAGTACCGCCAGGAGGCAGCCGAGCTGCTCGCCGGCGGATACCGCCCGGAGCAGTGACCTGCACGAACCGCGGTTTCGACGGTTCCACCGGCCCCCGAGATGCCGTCAACAACTCGGGGGCGCGGTGAAGGCGCCGAAACGCCACGACAAAGCCTCCCAGATCGCCCCCGCCCCCAGAAGGAGAACCCACTCATGGATATCAACGCCCTGTTCACGGACGAGGGCCTGCGGGCCTTCACCGCCACCGTCCGCGACCAGCACGTTCGTGACGCTCAGCAGTACGGGCAGATCGCGGACATCGTGCGCCGGCGCCTGGAGCAGACGCCGATCGACGGCGACCGCTGGATGTCCAAGAAGCTCCGCGCCTGGAAGGTGTCGCGGCAGCTCAAGGCCATGCAGAAGGCGTCCGGCGAGGCCGCGAGCAAGGCGGAGGCCCTGTACGCGACCTACAAGAACGAGGTCCTGGAGCTCCCCCAGCGCAGGGCCGCGGCTGAGGCCCGGAAGCTGGAGCGCAAGCAGGGCAGGCAGGCCGCCCTGGGCGCCGCCGTCGCCAAGTCCCTGGACAAGACGGTGACCCCGCTCAACAGCCCCTCCGAGCAGGCGCCGGGCGCGGTCCCGCAGGCGAGGCCGGCGGAGTTCGTGACCCCGGACAACCCCTGGAACCAGTGGCCGATGGCGGCCGGTGGTGAGCGGCCGATCAGCACGATCAACGACTACTTCGGGAAGGGAGAAGGGCAGTGACGACGCCTCGGCAGACGCAAAACCGCGCGAAGTTCTGGAACGCGCGGGTCGCGGAGGCCCAGAGCGACCAGGAGCGGGCCGGGGTCTGGTACGACGCGTGCCGGACCCTGGCCCGCCAGGCCGAACGGGACGGCAAGCCGAACCTGTGGCCCGCGCTCACCAAGACGCTGCACGACTTCTACAAGAACCACGGAGGGTGACGAAGTTCTTCTTCATCACCGCTTCCTCCTCGCCGCCTGGAGGACCCAAAGGCGCGCGCGTGTCGTGCGCGCGCGAGGGTGCCCCAGGCGGTGACCGTCTGTCAACTCCGAGAGGGAGACGTCATGGCCGACGACGACGGCCCGAACAACCTGATCCACTTCCCCCGCGTGGGCTACACGGCTCCTGCCGAACCCCCCGCGGAACCCCCCGCTTCGGCCCCGGCCGACGTGCCGTTCGCCGCCCCCGCAGACACCTCCCCGGCCACGCCCGAAGCGTTTGCACCCGCGACGCGAACCGACCCGATGGGCGTCATCGCGACCCTGCCCGAGCCCGGTCTCGGGGCCCCGTTCGCCGCCGACTCGGAGCCCGCCACGGCACCCTCCGCGGCGCCCGCGACGGCGGGCACGATGGTCCCGGCGACCTTCCGTTCGGAAGGTGCGCAGCCCGCCGCGCCGCGCCTGGGATCGCTGTCCCTGGCGGCGATCCTCGCGGTGTCCCTGGCGGCCATGCGCGGCATCCACTCCGCCGTCGCGGCGGGCCGGGCGAACCGGGAGCAGCGCGAAGCGGTCGCGAAGACCGCGAGCACCGCCAAGAACGGCTCCTTGGGGGGCGGTTCGAAGAAGCAGGTGCAGCCCAGCCACGAGTACGGCCGCAAGACCCTCCAGCGCGGCCCTGGCGGCCTGGGCGGCCGCTCCGGCGTCTCGGGTCCAGGCAGGTCAGGGCGGGGCGGCAGCGGGCCGTACAGCGGCTCGGGAGGCCGGGGGCGCGGCGGGTCGACGACCCGCTCACCCAGCGGTTCCGGCGGCGGTGCTGGTGGCGGGCGCGGACGCGGGCCGGGCACCGGCTCGGGCGGCGGCGGCCGCACCACCTCGCCGAACAAGAACAGCTCCGGCATCACCCCGCTCAAGCGCACCTCGCAGGGCGGCGGCGTGAACCTCAAGAAGAACCGCGGCCCCGGATCGTCCGGCGGCTCGGGCGGTTCGGGAGGCTCCGGAGGCGGCAAGGGGCCGAACAACAGCGGCGGCGGGGGCGGAAGGAAGAACCGCGGCCCCGGCAGCGGCGGCGGGTCCGGCCCCTCCGGGGGCGGCGGCTCCACCACGAACCGCAAGCGCGGGCCCGGCAGCGGCGGGTCCGGGGCAGGCGGTTCGTCCGGCGGCCTGGGCAAGAAGCGCGGACCGGGCTCCGGAACGGGGACCGGCAAGGGAACGGGCCCCGGCACCAAGAGCCCCGGCAAGGGCACGGGGTCGGGCGGGAAGACCACGCCCGGCGCGACCACCTCGAAGGGGACCGGTACCGGCAAGGGCACGGAGACCGGCCCCAAGAGCGGCACGAAGAAGTCGCCGCGCGGCACGACCGGCCCGTCCGGGATCCTGCGCAAGAAGCCCGGCACCACCACCTCCGGCACCGGCCCGAAGACCAAGCCGAAGGGGAAGGGCAGCAGCGGCGCGGGCACCACGGCGCCCGGCAGCAAGCGCGGCGGCGGGAAGAAGGGCAAGACCCGCTCCGGCAAGGGCGGGACGATCCCGACCCCAGTGCCCACGGCGCCGGGCGGGAAGTCCCGCAAGGGCAAGAAGCTCACGCTCACGCCGGGGATCGCGCACGGCACCATGGCGGCGTCGGACACGTACGGCTGCCGCTGCCGCAAGTGCCGCCGCTTCGACCGCGAGTACGGCAAGAAGATGGACGCGGCCCGCAAGGCCGCGGCCAGGGGGCGCACCACCTTCGGTGAGGCCGTGCACGAGACCGCGAGCAAGCGGCTCAAGCGCCGCCGCAAGAAGATGGGGCCGCCCATCGTCACCAAGGTCAAGGTCAAGAAGCCGAAGAAGAAGACCGGCCCGAAGACCAAGCCCGGCAGCACCGCGCCCGCCGGTCCCGCCGCGAAGACACCGGCCGGTCCGGCGGCGAAAGCGCCGGCCCGCCGCACGCCCTGGTCCACGGCCAAGGCACGGGCCCGCAAGCGCGCCCGGATGCGCACCACCACGGTTCCCGGGCCCCGCCCGGCACCGACGGCCGGCCCGACCGCACCGACCCCGCCACCGGGCCCGCCCGGTCCTCCGGCAGCTGCACCGGCCCCGGCCGCTGCGGCCGGGGCCACCACCGCCCCGGCCCCGCCGGGCGGCGGCACGGTGCCCGGCACCGAAACCGGCACGCCGCGCCTGTCGCCGTTCGAGGCGATGGGCATGGCGACGGCGGTGTCCGCTCCGGCTGGTCCCATCACGGTCGAGCGGGCCGACTCCCCTGGGCCCGGCCCGGCCACGTCCGGCGGGGGCTTTCCCGCCGGCACCTCGAGCATGAGCACGAAGGAGAACAGCGTGAGTGACGCCTGGCTGACGAAGTGGGGCAGCGGCAGCGTCGCGGACATGGACGCGCAGCACGAGACCGAGGTCACCCTCGACGACACGCTCGACGTCCTGGAGGAGCTGACCGAGCAGTCGTTCAAGGCGCACGAGACCTGCCGCAAGCTCTCCAAGAAGGCGCGGCAGATCCGGCACGAGCTGGACGAACTCGCCGCCGACCTGCGCTCCACGCACAACGTCATCGGCCGCATGACCGGCGCCGCGATGGCCAAGCTCGCGGAGTCCATGGAGCTGCTGGCCCGCAAGGCCGACGAGATGTCCACCAAGTCCCTGACGGCGGCGGAGCTCTCCGAGAGCGCGGAGAACGCCATGTTCGACGCCTACCGGCCCCTCCAGCAGGCCACCGAGGACGCGGGCCTGGCCGTGCCCGCCGCCCGTATCCACAACGAGAACTGAGAGGAGATCACGTGAGCGACAACCTCCCCGCCATCCCGGGCATGAACAACGGCGGCGCCAGCAGCGGCAACGGATTCCTTGCCCTGGCCGGCCGGACCGCCAAGCTCGCCGCCTCCGCCCTCTTCCTCAAGGAGGGCATGCACCTGCTCCGCTCCCACATGCAGGCCAACGCCAACGCGGCCATGCGCCTGTCGGAGATGTGCGGCCAGGCCGAAGTCGAACCCCGGTTCACCTCGATGATCGAGGACACCTCCGCCGCCCTCACCGCGGTCGCTGAGGCGTCCGGGGAGATGGTCAACGCCGCCGACGCTGTCGACACCGACGCCCGCGGCTTCAACAACGCGCACGAGCGGGAGTACCGCCCCGGCTACGAGGCCTCCAACGGCTCCGGCGTGCGCCAGGCCAAGCCCGGCTTCTACCGGCGTACCGGACGCCGCTGACCCACCCACCCCCGCAGCAGCAGGGGCCGGGCCCGCACGCCGGGCCCGGCCCCTGCTGCCCCCTGCCCCTGAACGGAGGCTGTGTTGAGCACCATCGACCAGGCGGCGCCGGCCGCCGACACCACCAAGCGCGTCCCGGGCCACGTCATCTACCGGCGCGTCCTGGCCGAACGCACTTCCTACGCCCTCGCGGCCGCGGGCATGGCCGTCGGCCCGCAGCTGGACGACAGCGCCTGGTCCTACCTCGCCTCCGGCGGGATCGGCCTGGGCACGCTCGCCTGGCTGTACGTGAAGACGAAGGACCCCGACCAGGGCCCCGGGCTGCTGACCCGGGCGCAGCGGGCGATCCCGTTCCTGACGGCCGCCGGCACCTACGTGGCGAACCTGATCACCCCTGGCTTCAACTGGTGGGAGGTCGTCGCCCCGGCCGCGTGGGCGTCCCTGATGGGCTGGATGGCGCCGCTCACCCGCAGCGCCGGCTTGGTCCTGGAGCTCACCGAGCACCAGGCGCAGCACGGCGCCGGTCCCGGGGAGCCGCTGACCTACACCGAGTTCCTCGCCGCGAAATGGGCGCAGGCCACCGGCGACGGCACCCGGCTGGTGTCCATCCAGCCCTACCGCGCCGACCGGCCCGACTTCGAGGCCGTCGTCGTCGCCCAGGCCGGGAAGGCGGTGCCCACCTTCACCGAGGTGCAGCTGGCCGCCGCGTTCGACTTCCCGGTCGGCACCGTGAAGATCCGCCCGATCCAGGGTTCCGGGCCCGGCCGGATGCGGCTGGTCGCCCGCCCCACCACCGAGGACACCGAGGCCGCCGCCGAAGGCATCCGCGGCCTGTGGGAGACCGCGGTCGCCGCCCCGGGCAAGGCCGCCCCCGGCGTCGATCTCATCGACTACCGGTCTGAGCCGCACCGCATCGTGCTGCTGGTCGCCTCCCCTCCCGGCAAAGAGATCCACCTGCCGCACACGGCGATCTGCTCCGCGTTCGGCATCGACGACCCCTCCCGCCTCGTCATCGAAACGGATGGAATTCGTATGGGCGTCATCTCTATCTACAAGACGAACCCGCTGATGAAGGTCCGCAAGGCCACCGTCGAAGACCTGACGATGGACTCCAAGGGCCGCGTCACCATCGGCGTCTGCCACGACGGCAAGCCCGCCCGGATGCGGCTGTGGGACCCCGGACAGGGCGCGCTGCGCGGCATCACCGCCGGCGTCACGGGAGCTGGCAAGTCCGTCCTGCAGAACCTGATCCTCGCCGCGGAGAAGCGCTCCGGCGTCGTCTCCTGGGTCGGCGACGTCCAGGGCGGCATGTCGCTGCCGGAGGCGGAAGGCCGGGTCGACTGGTTCGCCAAGGGCCCGGTGGAAACCCTGCTGATGCTCACGGCCGCGCACGCGGTCATGAAGTACCGCGAGCGGATCTCCAACGAGATGGGCCGCGGCGACTTCGCCCTGAACCGGCCGTGGCCGCTCATCAACATCACGCTGGACGAGATCAACCGGCTGCTGTCCCACCCGGACGAAGCGATGCGCAAGGCGACCGCCTACCTCATCGCCGACATCCAGAAGACCGGCCGCAAGGTCGGCATCGGCATCCGGCTTGCGGTGCAGTCCCTGCACCTCAAGGACCTCGGTGACGACGACGCGATCCGCCAGCAGGGCAAGGTCGGCGCGCTGTTCCTCATGCGCACCGCCTCCTCCTCCACCAAGGAGATGGGTCTGGACGGCATCGCCCCGGCCGGTTTCCAGATGGAGAACATCCCCGCCCGGATCTACGAGAACGGGCAGATCGAGGCGCTGTTCTCCGGCAAGGACGACGAGGACGGCGAGTCCACCGCGGGCATGGCGTACATGTTCCTCGACGGCCGGGCCAAGTTCATGCGCACGTTCTTCGCGGAGAAGAAGGACGGGATCTACCCCGACCTGATCGCCCTGTACGGCGACGAGCCGCCCACCGGGCTGACCGAGGGCGAGGCCAAGGCCGCGCAGGCCGGGGCCGCGGTCTACGGCGTGCGGCACACCAACCCGTACGCCGACTGCGACACCCTCGCCCAGGCGTTCTCCGACGCCCCCGGCAGCAAGCCGACGGCCGGCGCTCCGGCCCCCGACGGCGGCGGCGAGGCACCCGCCCCGTTCGATGCGCCGTTCGACAGCGGCCCCGACATCGGGGAGGAGCCCGGCCTCCAGGACCAGATCCTCGAACTGCTCGCCGACGGCCCCAAGCAGCTCAAGGAGCTGCGCGCCGCGCTGCCCGGCTTCCAGCCCTCCAGCGTCAGCAACGCCTGCTCCCAGCTCAAGGCGAAGGGCCTGGCCATCTCGCGTAGGCGGGGCCTGTGGCAGCTCGCCGACAACTGACCCGCACTCACCACTCACTGACCGAAGGAACTGATACCCGTGGCCCTGTCGATCTCCTTGGTCCTCCTGCTCGGCATCATCGTCGTCATCCTGGTGCGCACCGGCTACCAGCGGATCATGCCGGGCATCGCCGTCTGCCTGTTCGGCTTCTTCCTCGCCAGCACCGGCATCGCCCCCACCATCACCAGCGCCGTGTCCTCCCTCACCGGCTGGATCAGCAGCTTCTGACCACCCCGATCCCGACCCGACCCGCCGAACGAGAAGGAGAACCCGACGATGAACCGCCCCCTGGTCCTGGTCGTCGACGACGCCACCGACCTCCTCGCGGCCAGCCCCCAGGCCCGCGCCCTGGTCGACGAGCTGCTGCGCACCGGCCGCCAGAGCGGCCTGGTGCTCCGCTCCCACACCCGCCGGCCGCTGCAGTACCCCACGCCCGACGCCCTCGAGGACACCGCCGACCAGCGGTAGCCCCGCCCGCTCCCCCGCCCCCTGCGCCCTCCCCGCCACCACGGCGGGGAGGGCGCCCGCGTCTGCCCCGAAACGGAGATCACCGTGGACTTCGACCACATCACCCGCCCGCTGTCCGACTCCGAGGCCAAGGCCGAAGCCGAGCGGATCATCGCCGAAGCGATGCGCCCCGAACGGCACTTCCCGACGTCGTTCCGCGACGACACCCCGCTGCCCGCCTACGGCGACACCCCGCCCGAGAAGCAGGACGACAAGCGGATCGTCCCGGCCTGGGCGGCCGGGATCGCGGTCGCCTCCATCGGTGTCGGCGCAGGCATCACCGGCGTCGGCTGCGGCGCCTGGCTCGTGCTCCAGGGCCTGGCCTCCGTCACGCTCTACGGCGTCCTCATGGTCACCCTGCCGTTCGCGGGCGTCGCCATGGTCGCCACCGCGATCGGCGGCGCGTTCAGCAAGGCTCGCAAGTCCGTGTCCAAGACGGTCTACGAGGGCCCGGTCGTGCAGAACACCCAGATCAACAACACCAGCAACCAGCGCGGGATGTTCTCCCGCACCCGCAACGACGTCCGCTGAGCTCCGGGCGCCCTGCCTCGTATCCGAACACCTCGCCCGCGGGCCGGGGCTTCGGGTGCGGGACAGGCCGTCCGGCCTCGCGGTCAGTCGTAGTCGATCCAGATACGGCCGTGGTCGTCGACCTCGGCACCCCGGATCTGGCCGTCGACGATCGCGCCGTTGATCGTCACCTCGACGTCGTAGTCCACGTCGATCCACAGCACGCCGTCGTCGTCGGTGAACGCGGGCCAGATCTGCCCGTCCGTGTCCACGACCTCTTCGAAGACGACTTCCTCCGGCTCGTCGCGGGTGAACCACCCCATCGCAGCCGCCTCCCCTCTCTCCGGGCCCGTCGCTCACAGCTTGGCCCACTCGCACGCTCCGTGAACACCACATCGTCGACAAGGAGTTGCCCCATGCAGTCCAACGACAACACCCGCCAGGACCGCCAGGAGCTCGCCTACCTCCCCCTGCCCTTCCCGAAGGCGCCGGTCAAGCAGCGCCGCCTCGCCGCGCTGCGCGAGGGACTGCGCGGCTGGTGGAACCGGGCCTGGGACGTCGACGGCGTCCTGTACGAGATGTGGGACGACGTCCTCAGCGCCCCCGAGGACGGCCTCCGGTACATGGCGCCCTGGATCCGCGCCGTGCTGATGACGGCCGGGGTCGCCTTCGTCGTGCTGATGGCCAAGGCCGCCGGCGAAGTCGGCCTCCAGGCGCTGCACCAGATCCTCACCGCCGTGCCCAAGGTGCAGGTCGGCGTCGACACCTCCAGCGGGGTCGCCTCCGTCGTCGACCAGCCGGTGCGCACGTACCTCGCTTGTGTACGGGTGGTCAATGACCAACTGCCTTGAGGCACTACGCGGGAAAATACCTTCGCCATGGAAACCTGGTACCGGCATGATTCCCACCGTGCATGAAGACGAGGGCCATCGCAGGCGCGCGCGATACACGCTGGCTGATGAGGAAATCGGGCATGCCTGGGGCGTCTGCGCCGAGGTGGAAGGGCTGTTCGGGGAGCCCCAGCGGGGAACCTACGAGCTGTTTGGCTGGGTTCCACAGGCAGAAGCGCGCGGTTGGATCGGCAACCGAGTGTGGCTGGTGCCGGACGATGAGACGCTCGATCCCTGGCTGCTGGAGGACGCGGAAAGCGTAGGCCAGCCCCTGGGGGCAGACAGTCTCGTACTCACCGGCTTGGACGACTACGAAGGCCCGCCGGAGGGACACAGGGGCCGAGTTCGCGTGCACGACGGGCACCGCTGGCTGGGCTCCTGCCGAGAATTCGCCCGCGTCCTGCCGCCCAAACAGTCGGCGCCCCCGCTCGTCCTGCGGGGCCTCACCCAGGGTGATCAACTGCGGGCAGCACTGATGAAGGGCACCCGGCGGGCGCTGGACCTGGAGCAGGCCGCCTTGGAGATACAGGACGACCAGGGCGAGCCGCTCACCGAACGCCTGCTCTGGGCCAGAGTCAGCGCCTGGCGCCCATCCTCCTACGGGACGGACCGGATCGACCTGGAGCTCGACGGAGAGCTCTTCACGCCCGTTCCCGAATACGCCCGGCCCATCTGGGAGCGGTGGTTCACCGGACCGCCGGACACCCAGGGTGCCTGGGTCGGCCTCGACACCCGGCGCCGCGGAGCCTGGCTCGACCTCGTCCGAGAGCGGGCCTGCCGGCACCCCCACCGTGACCGGCCGGCCGGTTACGCCTACGAACTCGACGGCCGACACGTCACCGACGAACCGGGCCTCTACCTGGCGCTCGGCGAGGCGGTAAACGGGGCGGGTGGCTACTTCGGCGGCTGTCTTGCCGCAGTCGATGACTGCCTGCGTGGCACCTTCGGCTACACCGCCCCCGCAACGCTGCTCTGGCGGGACGCTGCGACCGCACGCGATCACCTGTCCCAGACCCTGGCACCAGACGGCCAGCCCTACGACCTGTTCGGCGTGGTCCTCGAGGTCCTGGCCGAGGGCGGCATGCACGTCACCTTGGCTTGATCTACGGTCCGCCCGCCGGGCATCGACCATGTCCGGACGGTTTCCAACCACTTGTGCGCCGAGTCAGTGACAGCAATGCCGTACGGTCCGTGAGTGTTGCGGCTTGGAACCTGGTCAACCCACTTCACCAGTAGAGATCTGCCTGAGTCGGCAGAGCCAGCTGGCTACCTGCGCCTTCCCCCTGCGGAGTGGGAGCGATGGCTGGATGACCTGGGCATTCCCGACGGCACGCCGTACCTTCTCTCACCGACCTTCGCCTACGACGTCCACCTCAACTCGTACTTCCATCGGGTGGACTTCTTGGAGGGCCCGCTCAACAGCCAGAACAACAGAGCGTCTGCTTTGGCGCGGTTCTTGAACTTCCTGCACTCCAACCGAGGCGGGAAGGGCTGGCAGGACGCTACCGAGGCCGATCACCTCGCCTACCACCACTGGCGTCGACGTGACGTGCGCGGGCCCAGGGTCGACGGTGGTACGTGGAGCCAGGAGGTCTCACATCTCCAGCAGTTCTACCTGCACGCTGTGTCGAAGGGCTGGGTCAGCGAGGTTCCCATCCCGCAGCGAGCACCCAGGGAGTGGTCCGGCCACCAGGTGCCAGGCCCACGCCGGCCGGAAGGTCAGTCCGTACCGGCCACCTACGCCCATGACGAGGGTGGCGAGCGCATCGAGTGGTTGCCGGCCGCCTCATACCGCCGCTGGCGGGACGTCGGGGTGCGGGGCTACGGGCTCGACGGTCGTCCGCGGGCCGAGTTCCGAGGGCGCTGGAGCGAACGCAATGCCACATTCTGCGACTGCATGGTCCGCACCGGACTGCGCCTGTCCGAGCAGGCCCACCTTGTCGAATGGGAAGTGCGCACCGGACCCGGGCCGACGGGCTACAGCAGGTTCTGGCTCCCTGGCGCGATCGCCAAGCGGCACTCAGCCGGATGGATCTACGTTCCGGCCTCCGTCCGGAGGGATCTGACCGACTACGCCGTGCACGACCGCGCCGCGGTAGTGGAGGAGGCACAGGCCGACGGCCGTTACGAGAGGATTCGTCGCCCGCTGATCGTCGAGGACCGCGCCAGGGCGAACACCGCCCGCTACACCACCGGCGCACTGGCCGGGCGACTCGTGGATGTCCGTCTCCTGGGCCCGGCCGAACGCCGACGGCTGCTCGTGGAAACGGAGGCGGGGCTGGAGCCAGCCCTGTTCTGGCTTGGTGAGGGCGGTATGCCGCTGGCGGTGTCCACCTGGAAGGACATGTTCACCACCGCCAACCAGCGGTGCGCTGAGCTGGGGCTGGACCTGGCAGCTCACGCCCATCTTCTGAGGCATACCTTCGCCGTCATCACCCTCGAACAGCTGCAGCGTGGACACATCGCTGCCTTGGGCTCCCTCAACCTAGCTCAGCGCCTGCACTACGTCCGGATCTTCGGCGACCCCCTGGACTGGGTCCGCCGACGACTCCGACACGCCTCGGTGCTGAGCACCTTGATCTATCTGCACGCTCTGCAGGAACTGGAGATGGAGACCCGGATGGCGCTGGTGCCCGACAGCTGGGAAGACGTGCGAGACACCGCCGTCAACGATCTCGGTGACGAGGATCCTCCAGCGGACCTGGTCGTCGCCGGGGTGAGCGGATGAGCCGCCGCGGCCGAGGCAGCACCGGACCGGGGCGCGTGTCGGTTCTGCCCGACGGAGACTACGAGCCACCGGCCGCGAGCCGGCAGCGCAACGGCGGCCTCGTGGTCGAGTTCACGGGGGATGACGGCCGCCGCAAGAGATTCGACTTCAGCCGCCTGCCCATGCCTGGCTGGCAGGGGTTCCTTGCCGAGGCGTTCACCCATCGGACTGGTCCCGGCGGAGGGCTGCGGACGCTCGCGAGTGTCGACAACTGCTGGCGGATGATCAGGGAGTGGGCTCACTTCCTGCAGGACCTTGGCGGGACGGCCTCCACGCCGGAGGAACTGTCCGAGGAGCACGTGCAGGCGTTTTTCGACGACACCGGTGGCACGGCCACGGGCCGCTACCAACTGCAGGCGGAGATTCGTACGCTCCTGTCGGAGCAGCGCTTGACCGGCCGCATTCCCGAGGCGGCCATGAGCGCGCTCAGCCGGACGATCCCCAAGCCCATCAGCACACCGGTCGGCGGCTACTCGAATGGAGAGTGGGACCGGCTGAGCGCGGCGGCTCGCGCGGACACCGCCCGCGTCGCACGGCGGATCCGGGCATCGGAGGACCTGCTCCGAAGATTTCGAACAGAACCAGGGAGGCTGAGCGCAGCGGAGTGCGCCCGCGGCGAGCTCCTGGACGCGATGGCGACGACCGGCGTGGTTCCCGCGTTCAAGGGAGGGCCGGGAGACCGCG
Organism: Streptomyces sp. NPDC093260; assembly: GCF_040683715.1. Lineage (NCBI taxonomy): Bacteria > Bacillati > Actinomycetota > Actinomycetes > Kitasatosporales > Streptomycetaceae > Streptomyces > Streptomyces sp. NPDC093260. Next base: position 58,308 of record NZ_JBFBEK010000026.1, on the reverse strand, counting down.
AGCGACGCGATCTTGCGGCGCAGCTGTTCGTGACCTGGCAGGACCTGGCGCCGATTCTGGTACTGCTCGCGATCGTGTCCGCGCGCAACGGCGAGACCTTAAAGGAGCTGCCGGCCAAGCACCGGATGCTGGATGGCCGCGCCGTTGAACTGGAGGTCATCAAGCGACGCCGCGGCCCCCGGCGCTGGTTCGAGACCGTGACCTGGGAAGTCGGTCCGGCGGGCCGGGAGCTGCACACCGCCGGAGGTGTCTACCTGTTGTTGCTGGAGCTGACCGCGCGGAGCCGCGCCATCTGCGGCTCATCGTCGGCCACCTGCTTGTGGCGCAACGGGAACAGGTCCGGCATCGCAGTCACGAAGGAGGAGCACTGGGCACCATTCGAGCAAGCCCTGCGGAAGGGGCGGGGCGCCGAACCGGGCGCCTGGGCGAAGAGCCGGCACCCTCCTCTGCTGGCCGATCGCGACGATGACCGGCACGAGCCTGCGCTGCTACAGGTCTCGTTCAACCGGATCAAGACCACCGCCGACGCCCGGCGGACCAAGGAGATGGGCGGACATCTGCCCTCGGCGGCGAAGACGAACACCGCGCAGGTGCTGTTCACCAACTACCTGGCTGCCGATGAGGCGACCCGCGAATGGGCCGAGGAGGTCATGGCTGAAGCCCTGGTCGACGCTGAGCAGGCAGCTATCCAAGCCCACCAAACGGCCCTTGAGTCGAGGGGCGGTGAACCCACCGTGATCCCTGGGCCAGCGACACCGGGAGACCTCAGGAATGCCGGCCTGGACGAGGCGTCGGCTCAGAACCTGGCCAGCGGCAGCTTGGACGCCGCCTGGACCGCCTGCGCGGATCACGGCCGCCACCCGGTCAGCGGGACTACCTGCGAAGATTCCTTCCTGGACTGCTTCCACTGCGGAAACTGCCTGGTCACCCGTGACCACCTGCCCCGGCTCGTGGCCTTGAGCGACGCGCTGCTGAAGCGCAAACAGCAGATGAACGAGCTCGACTGGTGGCACCGCTACGGACCGGCCTGGGTGGCGATCAAGCGAGACATCCTCACCAAGTTTGACCCGGCCGAGGTCGCTGATGCCCGCGACCAGAAACCGCACGACGCCCTGCTCGACCTCATCGAGCCCACCTGGGAGCACCCATGACCGCAGCCACGGCCCTCAAGGGCCCAGCTCCCCGCCGACGTCCCGACTCGGACCCGTACGTCCTGCGGACCCGCCAGCTGCGGCCCGGCGTCACGCTCAAGCAGACCAGCCGCTACAGCGACGATGTCTGGCAGCTGACGTTCGCGCTCCTGCAGGAGCACCAGCGATCCTTCATCCTGAACTTCCTCAGCGTCCCGGAGCGGTTCCGGCCAGCGGCGAAGAGGCTGTTCTACTGCCTGCTGACAGCGGATCCGCCCGACGGCGAGGATCCGATCAGCGTGCACACCGTCCGCTCGTACTTCTCTGCGATCAAGGCGCTGATGCTCTGGCTGGACAAGCGGTGGCCACCTGCCCGAACCACGCTGCGGGAACTGACGCCTCAAGATCTGGACGCATACAACCGGCACCTGCTGGCGACCTACCCGCATCAGCCCACCAACCGCTGCAGCCACCGCACGACCATCCGGATCTTGTGGCGCTGGCGGACCCGCCTGGGGCCCGAGGCCTTCCGTTTCTACCCACTCCGCCTCGACGGCTGGAGCGCGAACCAGGCCGCCCGCCAGACCGAGAACACCACCGACCGCCTGCCCGAGCCCGTCATGGGTCCCCTACTGGGCTGGGCGTTTCGGTTCGTGGACGAGTTCTCGGCCGACATCCTGCGAGCCGAACAGCGTTGGCGGCAGCCGCGCCTTGGCCGGGCCACCTACCCGCGCCGCAAGGGCGCCATCGAAGCCCGGCTTCGGCACATGCTCAACGTCCACATCGCCCGAAAGCGGCCCCTGCCCGGTCATGAGGGGCATCCGAATGTCGAGCACATCGCCCGCACGCTGGGCTGCAACCGCAAGGCAGTCGACGCCCACATGCACTTGATCATTGACGCTGCTGCCGTCGTCGGGATCGCCCCGTTCAGCTACTTCGACACCGACATCACGGGACGGTTGGACGGCGAGCCGTGGATCGACGGCATCGCCACTTTCCACCTGGCCAGCACGAGCCTCGCGAGTCTCCGCCGCCACCTACAAGCCGCCTGCTACATCGTGATCGCCTTCCTCAGCGGTATGCGTGACTCGGAGGTCAAACACCTCCGCCGCGGGTGTCTACAGACCCATCGAGACGAGGACGGCAACCCCTACCGCTGGAAACTCCGCAGCCTCGCCTTCAAGGGAGAACGAGACACAGCCGGCATCCCGGCGACCTGGATCGTCGGGGAACCCGTCGCCCGCGCGGTCAAGGTGCTGGAAGCTCTCCAGCGACCAGGAGTGGACTACCTCTTCTACGTCCTCGGCGATGGCCCGCGAAAGCAGAAGGCGACGTTCGCCGCCATGACCGGCAATGCGACGAACCAGCAGCTCAACCGCTTCGTCACCTGGATCAACGACTACTGCTCGAACAAGGGGCGCTCCGACTTCGTTCCGAAGGTCAACAAGATGGTCTTCCGTCTCAAGACGAGCCATTTTCGCCGCACCCTCGCCTGGTTCATCGCTCGCCGCCCCGGCGGGGTCATCGCCGGGGCTCTGCAATACCGACACCACAGCATCCAGATGTTCGAGGGCTATGCCGGCACCAGCGACTCCGGCTTCAGAGCAGAAGTGGAAAGCGAGCAGGCGCTCAGCCGCGGAGAGTTCTACACGGAGAAGACCGAGGCTCACGAACACACCGACTTCATGGGCCCCGCTGCGGAGGAAGTCGCACTGCGCCTACAGGACTTCGGTGAACGTGCCCAATTTCAAGGGCAGCTTGCGCTCTCCAAGAATCGACTCCTTCGGATCATGCGGCGCCATGACCCAGGTGTCTATCCCGGGATCTACATCACCTGCGTCCACGACCCGGCCAAAGCGCTCTGCGAGAAGGCGCGGCGCGGCCGCGGCGAAGGGCTCCCTGAACACGGCGGCTGCCAACCCCTGGCCTGTCGCAACGTGGCCCTCACCCTCGAGAACACACAGGCATGGCAGCGAGAACTCGACAGGATCGGGCGGCGACTCACGTCCCGCCCCCTGCTGCCCCCGCTGGTCGCTCACCGCCTCAACCAGCGTCGAGCCGAGATCACGCAGTTCCTGCTCAGCAACGGAATCCCGGTGACCGCCCCGTGATCTCTCCGGACCAGGACCTACCGCACGCACTCGTCCGCAAGCGCATGGAGGAGATGCTGGCCGCCTGCCGAGATGCCAACCGTCGACCGAGCGTCCTCGGATTGGCCCGCAGCCTCGGCATGAGCAACACGACCTTCCGTCGTCGATATCCCGACCTTGTCCAGGAGATCTCCACCCACCGAACGACCTCCAACGACGAAGCAACGCGTGAGCCATCAACCCAGGACACCCTGATCGCTCGCAACGCCAAACTGCGGCGCCGCAACCGCGAACTCACCGCCGCACTTGGTCTCGCCACTGCCCAAATCCAGTACGTCACTCTAGAAAACGCCCGACTCCGAGAGGCCCTCGAAGCTCGAGAAGGAGTCACTCGCCTGAGCAGCCGACCGCGCCTCCGCTGACGCCCCCTTCAGCCGGTCCCAGACAACGGCGCCCGGTGGTCAACGGTCAACCACAAACCCAGTCCACAACATCGCGCAGCACTCCGCCGGTCTCCCGGTCGCAGCCTCCACCGTCTACACGTTGTGGCTGGTCACCGGCATCACCGGCCTGGCCCTCGGCTACCTCTCCCGGAACAACGGCGTGCGCGCGATGTGGACCGGATGGGGCGCGGCCACCGTGGTCATGGTCTGGACGGCCACCCCGCAGGCCGGCCGACCCGTCGCGGCCGGGCTCGCCGTCCTCGCCTGGACGTTCCTGTCCGCGGTCGCGATGCGCGGCTTGACCCTGCGCCGCCGCGTCGTCGCCGGCCGCCCGGCCAAGGTCACCGTCAAGCCCGAGATTCACGTTCCCGTGCAGCCCCCGGCCCCGGCCGCTGAGCAGCACCCGCACAGCAGCTGCCCCTTCCGGGACTGACCTCCGGTCGCTCCGCCTGGTCCTCGCCCACCCCGCTCGCGGGTGGGCGAGGACTGGACAGGCCGACCGGCCACCTCGCACCGCGCCCCGCCGACACCAGCACGACGTCGGCGGGGCGTGGCGCTTGCTGTCCACCGACACCAGGAGGAACCGCTCGTGCTCATCCCCTGCCCGCGCCGCCAGATCGGCCGGCCCCGCCCGCAGCGTCCCGGCCCCCGCTACCCGCAGCCTCCCACCCGGCTCCCCGGCGCCTGGAGCAGGTGATGGCCGACCAGGACCAGGACCTGGTCGACGTCGACCCGTACGACCCCGGCGACGGCTCCTTACCGATCTTCCGGTGGAAGCAGGCCGGGCACGCGAACCTCGCCACCCGCCGCCAGCTGCGGGAGATGGGACTGCGCCCCGGCGGCCAGGAGCCCGTCGCCCGGATCGAATGCCGCGGCGGGAAGCGGTGGGCGTGGCTGTACCGGATCGACCTGGCGAAGCCGAAGCTCCCGATGACCCTCGCGAAGGAAGCCGCGCTCGACAAGGCCATGGCGGCTCGCCAGACGTGCGGCACCTGCCGCCGACGCTACTTCCACTGCATCCCCCTCAAGACCTTGGGCTGCTGCTTGGAGTGCTTCGACGGCACGCCCGCCGCCCCCGCCTCCTACATCGCTCCCCCGGCCAAGCACCTGCTGGCCGCCTGATCCCGAGAGGACCACCGCCCATGAGCACCGCTGTCCGCGCCCCCGCCTTCACCGAGCCCGAGCGGCCCAAGAACCTCCAGATCCGGTTCGTCACGCTCGGCGGATTGTTCGTCGACGTCACCGGCCTCGGGGAGCACCTCAAGAACCGCTGGAAGTGCCACGGCTGCAAGGCCACCTCGCAGTTCCCGGAGGAGGACTACCTGTTCAGCATCCGCGAGAAGGCGAACGACCACGCCGCCGCCTGCCGCGCGATCCCGCTGACGTGACCGGTCGCCACCTCCGCGCCACCCTGCTGCTCGCCGCCGCCGTCCCGCTCGCCGCGGCGACGGCCGCCGCCGCGCTCCGGGCCGGCCACTGGCGGCTGTACGCCGACCGGCACCGCATCGAGCTGACGCCCCGGCCCCGCTGCTCCTGCCCCGACTGCCGGGGCGTGGGCGGCTGGTGGGTCGGCGGCGCGAACCCGGAGATGGAGGCGTGCGGCTGCTGGTCGGACCGGCGCGAGCTGCGCGTCCGGCTCCTGCCCGTCCCGGCCTGCCCGGACAACGAGCCCCCGTTCTGAACGACCCGACCCCGGCCACACCGGCCGGGGTCGGGACCGTCGGGTGGCCGCGCCTCGGCAAAGGGCCGGCCACCCCGCTCCCTCACCCTCTTCGAGATCAGGAGACCCCCAGCATGCCCCGTCTCACCACCGAACGTCTGGCCCTCTTCGGCACTCTGCTGGCCACCTTCGGCGAGCTGCACCCCCTGTGCGACCACTGGGTGCAGGGCTCGAAGACGGCGATGCGCAAGCGCCTGTACGGCAAGGACCTGGTCCACGCCGACGGCTCCCCCGCCACGCCGGACTCCACCCGCCCGACCATGACCAGCAGCGCCCTCGGTCGCCGCGCGGTGGCCTGCCACGTCGCCTCGTACACCGCCGTGCAGCTCGGGGCGAGCGTCGCGCTCACCCGCGCGTTCGGCTACCGCGTCACCCGGCAGGACCATCGACTTCCAGGACGACAGCCGTTCCAGCGACGGTCCGGTCTTCGTGCATGGCGATCGTTTGGCCGGGCTGGAGGTGCCGCCACTGCGAGGGGTCGAGGGGTGCGAGCCGCACCGAGGCTCGCTCGCCGGGCCCCAGGGAGGGAGTGGATTCGACCCAGATGCTCGCGATGTTGAGGGTCGGTTCGCCGGTCGGGGTTCGGTTACCGATGTTCCACATCGGCCGGAGAACGCCGGCTCCGGAGAAGGGGGTCTGCCGTCGGCTCTCGCTGGCTGGTCGGATTGTGAGGTCAGCTCGGATGATCCCGTTGCGGACTTCATAGCAGCGCCAGTGGCACCAGGCAGCGCTGTTCTTCAAGTACATCTGCTCAGCGGCCGTGGCGAGGGTCTCCCAGAAACTGAGCGGAAGCGGGCGGACGTCGCCAAGTTCCTCCAGCAGACCGAGGGCCACCTCCCACTCATCGTGGGTGAGGTAGTCCCAGACGTCGTTGATCGTGATGTCGTTCTGGGTGGCGATCTCTTCGGGGACCAGCAGGGAAGCGGCTTCCAGCAGCTTGGGGACATCCATCCCCTGATTCTGGACCACGGTGTCCTGACTGCCGCTGGGAGAGCCGGATGATGCCCCTCGGAGACATCGCGACCTCGGCGACCCTCGACTCGGGGTAAGCCGAGGGTCATGCAGGAAGGAGCTGGACGACCCCCACCCACGGGAAGTCGCCCGTCTTGTGACTCGCGCGAACGCTCCAGCGTCCTGCGGACAGTGGAATCTGGGCCTGCTCAGGCAGACCTCCCTGGTCTGGGTACTCCACAGCGAGATCCGCTCCAGCTACGGCGGAGTCCAGGAGGACCGCCGGCCCATCGGTCTCCCATATGCCACAGTCCTCCCAGTCGGTAGCCGGATCGTTCAGAACGTCCCGCGCGGCCGCGAGGAGCTCAGCATCCGAATCGGCGGCGAGCCACCGCACGAAGACCGTCTGCTCAGAGAGGTAGCACGTCGTGGCTGGCTCGTCAGCCAGCACCAGCCCCGAGGCTGCGGCACCAACATCGACGATCCCGGCCCAGCCCTCCACGTCACATGCGCGGTCGTAGTCGTCGGGCACCTCGGTCCCTCCGACGATCAACCCGTCCTCCGTGCAGCCGCCCCACTGGTCTACAGCAGAGGCCGGGATAACGATCAACGGGCCGCCCATCGACTGCACCCAAGCGAGGTCGGCGTGGAGGTATCGAGAGCTGTTGCGAGACGACGTCATGCGATCAGTCTGCCCGCGCCCACCGACACCGACTGAGGAGCTATTCCGCACCAGCCAATATCCGAACCTGCCGATACTGCTGGAGCGGATCGCCACCAAGACCGGCAAGGGCGGCTTCTACAAGCTCGCCGACTTCGGCATGAACGGGGCCTTCCACCTGGACTCCGCCTGGCACCACGGCTGGGAGACCCTCGCCGCGCTGGTCGCCACCACCAAGGCCACCACCCGGTGACCGGCCGCACCCGCAGCCGCCTGGACCGGATGCGCGCCGCCGCTGGCATCGCCCAGCTCGCCCTCCAGCAGATCGAGGACGACCTGAACGCCGACGACGTCGACGCCGGCGAACTCGCCGGGATCCTGCGCGAGCTCCAGGAGGACGTCGACGCCCCCGGCGGCCTCCACTGCGTGGTCCAGGTCGCCGATCGACGCCCACATTGCGCTCGGTCCCGCCGGCCGCCGCTCGCCTCTACGCCCAGGGCCGCGCCGCCGGCCTGGCCGTAGCCGCCCAGCACCAGGCCCGCCGCGACGCCTACGTCCTCGACGCACTGCGCGGCGTCGGCCTCGACGCCCCCGTCCCGGCTGCCGCCTGACGGACACTCCGCGCCGCTCCGGCCCACGACAAGGCCGGGGCGGCCGCGGTGGCCCCTCAAGCACCCAACTCCCCCGGGACCAGGACCAGAGAGGAGACAGACGTCATGCCGAACCACGAAATCTACGAGGTCGACGTCCCGATACACCACACCACCGACCCCGACCGGCGCGGACTGCACGTCTTCACCGGCGTCGCCGACTCCCCGGCCACGGCCCTGCGCCGCGCGCATGAGGCGTACGACGCCGCGCTCGCCGCGCACACGGCCGGCCTCGAGATCCCCGGCCAGCGGCCGGACAGCTGGGGAGCGCGCGGGCTGCGGCCCGGCTGGGAGCTGGAGTGGCCCGCCGCGAAGACCGGCCGCTGGCACAACCCCCTCAACTGGACCAGCCGCGGCGACTACGCGCTGTAGATCCGCCCCGGGACAGGCGCACATCGGCGTCCAAACCAGTTCGCCTGTCCCGGGTCCACCCATCCCGTACGAGACGAGACGGAGAACCCAAGTATGTCGTCCCTCCTGCAGGTTCAGGGCCGGATCGGCCAACGCACCCTCTTACTGACCACCGCCGCCCTGCCGCTGACCGGCTGGGCGGTACACGCGGTCACCCTGCACAAGCAGCTCGCCGCGACCCGCCGCGACCCGCTGACCGGCCTGCTGCGCCGCGACGCCTACACCGCCCGCGCCCGCCGGCTCCTGGCCCGCCACGGCGACAACACGGCGCTGGTCATGGTCGACGCCGACCACTTCAAGGCCGTGAACGACGACTTCGGGCACCCGGCCGGGGACGCGGTCCTCGCCGCTTTCGGCGCTCGGCTCTCTGCGTGGGCGGGCCCGCGCGCCGCCGTCGGGCGCCTGGGCGGCGACGAGTTCGCGGTCGTCCTGGAGCTGCCCGCCACCAAGCTCGGGCAGCGCCTCGCGCAGCTGGTCCGGATGCTGCACACCCCCGTCGTCCTGGACGACGGCCGCACCGTCGACGTGGCCGCCTCGGTCGGCGCCGCGACCCCCGACGTCCTCGGCTCCCGCGACCTGAGCCTGCTGCAGCGGGCCGCCGACGCGGCCCTGTACGACGGCAAACACACCGGCCGCGCGGTCCTCGCCACCCCCGCGCACACCACGGTCCCGTCCATCAACGGCCGCCGCGCCGGGCGCCCGGGCACGGCCGTCTGGGGGAGGGCCGCATGAACACCACGACCCTTCCGCATGGCGACTGGATCTGCGGCATCAGCGTCCAGCAGCCGCACGCCGCCTGCATCCTCGCCGGGGCCAAGACGGTGGAGAACCGCCCGAGGCCCTGGTCCTGGCGCGGCTGGATGCTCCTGCACGCGGGCCAGCGGATCGACCGGCCCGCCCTGCGCGTCCCGCTGATCGCCCGCACGATCCGCGGCCGGGAGCTGACCACCGGAGCCGTGATCGGCCTCGCGCGCCTGGTCGACTGCCACCAGGACCCCGCAGGCTCCGAGCCCTGCACGCCGTGGGCGGAGGCCGGCGCCTGGCACCTGGTCCTTAGGGACGTCCACGAGCTGCCGCTGCCGGTCCCCGCCGCCGGGCAGCTCGGACCGTGGCAGCCGACCGAGGACCTGCTGGAGAGCGTGTTCCAGCAGTTGCCCGCCTTCCGGCCGTGACCCGCCCGGGACGCACGAAGAAGGAGGAGTCGCCGTTTGAGCCGGGCCTGATCCCGGCTCCCGGCGAGCTCCTCGTCTGGCGCGACGGCCGGCACTTCGACCGCTGGCAGGACCTGCCCTGCACGCTGTGCGGCCAGGCCACGCCCATGCGCTCCCACTCCGGCGAGCCCGTGCACAAGGCCTGCGCGGAGTCCTGGCTCAGCGCCCACCCCGTTGAGGCCCGCCGCGGGCGGTTCGCCTCCGACCCCACGTCGAAGCCCAAGGGCGACGGCGACCACGCCTGACCTCCACCTGGAGGAACCCATGAGCACCACCGACCGCGACGTCGACTACGCCGTCGACCACGCCCTCGCCTACCCCGAGCCGCCGGCCTCCCCACTCTGGCACCGCCACGGCGCGAAGGCCCGGCCCCTCACCGACGCCCAGCGCCAGCGCAACCGCGAACTGCTGGAGATCGCCCAGCGCAAGCCCCGCACCAGGGCCGCGTAGGAGGGCCGGCCATGTTCACCGACATGAAAGAGGCCCTCACAGCCGAGGCCCTCGAACTCACCCCGCTCGGCAGCGACCAGAGCGCCGCCGCCTCCGTGGTGGTCACCCGCCACGCCCGCGACAAGGACGACCTCGCCGACCTGTTGGGCGCGCTCGGGCTGCCTTGCAGCGAGGACGACCTGGTGCCTCTGCTCCCCCACGTCACCACCCCCGACACCCCGACGACTGGAGTCCCGATGCCCGTCAACGCCTTCACCGCCACCGCCGTCTCCATGCTGAACAACGGCGACAGCCCCGAGCACGTCCGCGAGACCCTCGGCCTGTCGGAGGCCGAACTCGCCGACGCCCTCCAGCACGCCAAGACCGCCGAAGCCGTCCAGAACGCCGGACTGCCCGCTCCCGACGCGGACACGAAGGACAGCACCAGCCCCCTGGAGACGGCCGCCGTGGCGCCCGGCAGCACGATGGACATCGACGGGATCGAGGCTCTGCTCGCGTGGGCGGAGAACCACCAGGCCGCCTCTATCCGCAACCGGGCCGCCCGGGTCCGCAGCGACCTCACCGAGCTGACGGAACGCCGTACTGCCGACGCCGCGCAGCGCGCGGCGGAGGAGCGGGTCGCCAAGGCCAGGGCCGAACTGGAGGCCGCGCAGGCACAGCTGCGCCAGGTGAAGACCGGCGGTCGCGCCGCCACGGAGGACCAGGCCACCACCGCCGTGGTCGCCACCCCGGAGTCGAACGGCAAACGCAGCAAGGAGGAACTGGCCGCGATCCGCACCTGGGCGCAGGCCCACGGCCACCAGGTCGCCGACCGGGGCACCCCGGCCAAGGGGGTCCTGGACGCGTACGACGCGGTCTTCGGCCCCAACGGCATGGCGGAGGCGAGCTGATGGACACCAAGCCCTTCACCGTTGACGGCTGGGTCGAAGCGATACCCGCTCCCGGCCCGCGCGGCACCGCCACCTTCGACCTGATCGTCCGACCCGCCGACATCGACGCGCTCCCCGACGACGCCCCCGACACGGTCGTCACCTGCACCAGCGAAGACCCCCGGATCACCCACGAGCTGCTGGCCGGCGTACAGCCCGGCGACCTGCTGCGCGTCACCGGCACTCTGGTCCAGCCGCCGGCGCCCGGCGAGCCCGCCCGGCTCACCGTCGACGCCCTGGAGGTCCTGGACACCGGACTCATCCCGGTCCTGCGGGACATGGTGATGGACCGCTACGGCGACTACTGCGTCATCTTCGACGCCGACCACGAGAAGGTGCCCGTCTTCACCGCGCTCGGGCGGTGGGTCGGCCTGGCGGACAACCCTGACGCCATCGCCACCCTCATCGACATCCACGAGCGCGTGACCGGCGGTGACGCCTGATGGCCACCACGATGTCCTCCCGCGAAGTCCTGGAGCGGTTCCCCGCCGGAGGCCCCCGCGGCTCCTGGCCGGCCGAAGAGTACGCCGCCGCCCAGCGTGCCCAAGGCGTCAACGCTCAGGTCGTCATGGACCTGCGCACCGACCAGTTCCTCGTGGTCACCGACACCACCACCCAGTAGCACCGACCGGAGCGCCGCACCCCGCCCTTCCCGGCCGGTCGCGGCGCTCCACGCGTTCCCGCCCTTCACCCCCCGAGCAGGAGGCACCCTTGCACCCGATCCGTCTGATCTCGTTCGGCTACCTGCACCTGCCCACCGGCCCGGACGGCTCCCCGGTCCCGCCCGCCGCCGACCGGATCGAGGACGTCCGCGACCGGCTCCGCGACCCGGCCGCCGCCCGCGACATCCTCGACCTCGACGGCCTCAACCCCCGCGTCCAGGACGTCGTCCTCGCCACGCCCGGCGCCCGCGAGCTGCTCGCCAACCTCGCCGACTACGCCGACCTGCCCGCCGGCCCCCGCCGCATCGCCATTGGATGTGCAGGCGGCAGGCACAGGGCATCCGGACTCACCGAACTCCTGGCCCGCAAACTGCGCGCCCGCGGCCGCCAGGTCCACATCGAACACCTCCACGTCCATCTCCCGCGCGTCCTCAAGGCGGCCGACCCCAGCACCGGAGCGAACGCATGACGACCACCGGCCTGTACGACCTGGTGACCAGCGAGGGCGACGACGGCACCATGCACCCCGCCGAACAGCTCTGGACGCCCGGCGAGGACGCGGTGGAGAACGGCTTCATCGTCCATCGCGGCGTGCACGTCACCGGCATCGACGACCCCACCGACGATCACATCTACCCGGTCGGCTTCGTCGTCCTCGGACACCATCGGTGGGCCGACATCATCGAGGCCGCCGCCGCGTACATGGCCCGCGTCCAGGGCTGGAGGAACCTGCATTTGTACCCCGGCGACGACCCGGCGGTGCTCATCCCCCGCCTCCCGCGCGCAGTCCTCACGCACGGCGTCTTCTTACGGCACCCGCACCCGGATCACGGCTGTGGGTGCGAGTGGGATGAGACGTGGCGGATGGTGTGGGCGCCAGCCGATGAGCCCGGCGCCGTACCGATCACCGCCATGCGGCATCCCGCCGCCGCGGTGACGGCCGCCGGCATCCCCAACCCCGACGAAGGCGCCCCTGGAACCTGGGCAGCATGACCCCGACGCGGTGCGGATGAGGGCCCGTGCTCCTGTGCCGGGACAGGGGTACGGGCCCTCACGCGTTTCCAGGAGTGGAAACAAGAGTTCCCAAGTCGTTCGACTCGCTCGAACATCGGAAGTAGACAAGGGCCCGGTCCCCGCGAGCTGCGGAGACCGGGCCCTTTTTGCGTTCCTGCCGTCTTGTTTCCCGCGGGAAACGTCAGGCGCGGCGGTCGAAGCCGAGCGCGGTGGCGACCTTGTTGTACTCCTGGGCGGGCATGCTGTTCGGCGCGAAGATCGGCACCGGGCAGTCGTCGCGGTAGATCTTTGGCATCTCGCCGGACCAGTGAACGAGCGGCAACAGCAGTTCGCCGTAGGCGTCTTCCACCTCTGCGAGCGTCTTGAAGTGCTCCTTGGTGCCGTATGACGAGTTGGGCGCGGCGCAGGCGAGGATCCGCTTCACCTCGGGGGAGATGCCCTTGGTGATGTACTTCCGCTGCGTTCGGATCTCGTGGAGCTTCTTCTCCAGTCGCACGAGTGCGCCGGCCTCCTTGAAGGTGCACAGCACCGGTGGAAGGACTTCGCCGTCGACGTCCTTGTCCAGGGCGATGAACGCGGTGACGGTAGTGCGCCCGTAGGTGGCCGGGCAGTCGATGAGGACGGCGTCCCACTCGCCGTCCATCGCCGCCAGGCCGTCGCGGATCCAGTACGAGTCGGCGTTGCGGTGGTCGTTGAGGAGCCGCTCGGCTTCGTCGATGTCGGGGTCGTCGATGTTGCCGGGGACGATGAACAGATTGTCGATCAGCTCGTACGCGGCGTCCGGGTCCTCCGGGTCGATCTCGTCGACCTGGTACCGGGCCTGGACGACAGCGTCCTTCAGCTCGGCCTGTTCCTTCATGACGTCCGTGATCCCGAGCTGCCCGTCCCGGAACGCGCTGTAGCCCAGGACCTGGCTGCTGTTGCACTGCGGGTCCAGGTCGATGACGAGGACCCGGTACCCGCGCTGCGCGATGATCGTGGCGAGGCTGGTGCAGGAGCTGGTCTTGGCGGTGCCGCCGGCCTTGAGGGCAAAAACGAGGACGCGGGTCTTCTCAAGGACGCGTGCTCTGGCGAGCGCTGCGGTGTTGCTGTTCATAGAAGTCTCCGGAGAGCCGGGAGGGCGGTGTTCACTTCGCCTCCTGGGGGGAGAGGCCAAGCAGTTCCTGCTCGTACTCGGTCGGCTGGTAGGCGACCTTGCTGGTGATGAGGAACTTCAGGTGCGCGCGGTCGCGGTCGTCCCATTCGCGGTCGGTTCGGGAGGCGCGTACCTCGTTAGCGGCGAGGGCGATGGCGAACGCGGCCCGGCGCTTCAGGTTGGCATCACCGTCAGCAGCGACCGCGTCGAAGTAGGCGGCCGCCCGCCCGGCCTTGGGCCCCTTCCCCAGTTCCCTCAGCCACTCATGGGCGCGGGTGGCCGCCTCCTTCCACTCCTTCGGGTTGAGCACGGCGTTGACCAGGAGCGCGTTGACTTCGGAGGCGCCGGCGTACCGCTCTTCGGAGAGGATCAGTCGGCATGCGAGGTCGCGCTGCTCGGCTGACTCGGCTGCTGCAAGGAGCCTGCTCCGGCTCTCGGACATATCCTCGGACTCGGTCCCACCGGACGACTTGCCGTCTGTGGCGTTGTCACCGGTCGTCTGGTGCGGGATCGACGTCTCGGCCTGCTGCTGGCCGGAGGGACCCGCCTGTTCTGTTCCCTGCTCCTGGTCGTGTTTCCCGCGGGAAACACGACCGTCGCCCCCCGTCTCCGACGTGTCATCGACGGGAGCGGAGCCGCTCGACTTCGTGTTTCCCGCAGGAAACACAGTTGCTTCGAGCTTGAGCCGGTTCTTCGCAGCCTCCGCCGTGATCTTCTCGTCCTTCATCCAGCCGAATGCCTTCAGCTGGAGAGTGTGCGCAGCCTCGGAGGAGTTGTTGTCCTGGTCGTCCTTGATGGTCGACAGCGTGTAGCCGGCCTTGGGCGAGGTGCTGCCCGCGTGGATCGAGTCCTGGATCTCCTGCGGGAGGTCCAGCAGGTTGAGGATCCGGGTGACGCTTCCCCGGCTGTCGTAGCCAGCCCGCTCGGCGATCTGCTCACCGGTCAGGCCGCGCCGCCGCAACAGGTCAAGCTGGAGGGCCTGCTCGATGGGGGTGAGGTTCTCCCGATCCTTGTTCTCACTGATCAGGTTCTCCTCGACCGTGCGCTCCTTGGCCCACTTGTCGCGGAGGATCACCAGCATCGGCTTCCCGGCCTTGAGCGCAGCCTCACGGCGACGGTGGCCGGGGCCAAGGATGTAGGTCCGATCTGGGTGCGGCACCTGGTCCGCCCACTCCGGGTACATCTCCATGAACAGATCGGTGTGCATCACGGCACCGGGCGTGTGCACCCCCTGACGCTGGATGCTGTCGACGAGTTCGTCGATGTTCCCCAGCCCGAGACGCTGGTTCATGGGGTTCGGGCTGATGTCGGCCGGGTCGTGCTCGAACAGCTCCCCGTCCTCGGGGTCAAGCGTGTGAATCCCCGAGGGTCCCGGGTTGGGCACGTCGACCCCGGCCTTCGCCCGCTCTTGGTTGAGCTTGCCGCCGCCCTTGTTCCGCATGGGCTTGCGTGGCGCGGTCATGAGTCCTCCGGGATGGTGCTGTGGTGATAACGGAGGGAACCCTAGCGGTCGCCCCCACAGCGGAGAGCCCCTTGGGCGCCGATGTTCGCTCCGAAGGGCTGAGCGATGGTCGGCCTGTCGTGTTTCCCGCGGGAAACACGACAGACCGGGACTGCCACAGGCGTCACTGGACCAGGTGCCACAGCAGCACGAGCGGCGAGATGCCGGTGGTGGCGTGGCCCAGGATTTCGGCTGCCGCCCAGGTGCCGGCCGTATAGCCGAACCCGGCGAGGAAGTGCCGGGTGGTGAGCCGGACCGCCTTCCACATCAGCGCGCGGAGGCGGGCGCTGAGTATGCGCAGGCGGCGAGTAGACCGCTGACGGCGGTTGGGCTGGGCAGGCTGCGGAGCGTCCGCAATGGACACGAGTCCCCCTACGGGTACAGACGGGCCAGGGTGATCGGCTGCGCCGGGGGCGCAGCGTCCGCGGGGAGTCGCCGCGCGGTCGGCCGTCCTCGTAGGGGTGGTGCTCATTAGCCCGAGGTGGCTGTGAGATGCAGCGTAGGGCACATCGGGGCGGTTGGTTCCCCCGTTTGTGGAAGCCATGGCCTTCTCCTCTCGATCAAGGGAGCCGGACCATGGACCACCCAAGACGCTTACGTCGCGGGCTCGATCACGGCTCTCCTTCACCCCCTGGAGCGGGAGGGATGCCTCGGGACAGCAAGACGTGGCGCAGAAGTTCGGCGCGTAGCAGATCGGCGTGCTTACGTCGCGTCGTGGCGGCCGGTGGCCGTACGAGGGCGTAGGACCGGCAGTGCCGACTACCGGGCGGGTCCCGCCACCGCTGGCCCCACCGGTCGCGGGGACACCGGGCTGCCCGTAGACCAGACCTATGGTCCTTCGGCCGCCGGTGGAGCCGATGCTGGCGCAGGCCCGCGACACGGTGCCCGCGCCCGGCGCGCTGCCCGGTGAGCTGCGATTTCAGCCGGAGTTCGATGGCTACCGGGCGCTCGTCTTCACTCCATGGCCGGCCCTCGGCCCGCTGCTGCTGCAGTCGCGCCGGGGCAGCCTCATGCAGAGTCGTTTCCCGGAGCTCGTGGACGCGGCCGACCACCTGCCCGACGGCCTGGTCCTCGATGGCGAGCTGGTCGTGTGGGTGGAAGGTCAGATGTCGTTCGAGGCGTTGCAGCGGCGAGCGGTCTCCTCAGGCCGGACCGCTGCCCGTCTCGCCCAGGAGATGCCGGCGCACTTCATCGCCTTCGATCTTCTCCAGATCGACGGCCAGGAGCTGCTGCACGTCCCGTACGGCGAGCGGCGCGTACAGATGGAGCAGCTGTTCACCGACCGGGGGCTGAGCGCCCGTGGGCGCTCTGCCCCGAGACCACGGAGGTGGCGACGGCGCAGGAGTGGCTGACCTCCTGGACGCAGGTGCCCGGTGTCGAACGTCTGGTGATCCGGGGGAGCGGGCAGCGGTACTGAGGCCATGGTCGGCGCGATCACCGGCACCATGCGCCGGCCGCAGACGCTCGTGCTGGGCCGTTTCGACGCGGAGGGTGCGCTCCGGCCGGTCGGCCGCAGTACGCCGCTGCGGCCGGACGCGGCGCGCGACCTGGCCGGGCAGCTGACCCCGGCAGGGCCCGGCCATCCCTGGGGGGCGTGCGGTTCACGACTTCCTGGGGCTCGCGGACGCCACTCGACGTCGTGCTGGTCGAACCGGAGCTGGTCGCCGAGATCATGGTGGACACGGCGCAAGAGCGCGGGTCATGGCGGCATCCGGTGCGCTTCGCCCGGCTCCGGCTGGACGTCGCGGTCACGGACTTCCCGCCCTTCGGGGCGGGCGCCGAGCCCGCCAGTGGCTGACCGCTCCTTCCCTGCCGCCCTCGATGCCGTCCGGGCCGCGTCACGGGCTGGTGAGGATGTCGTGGGTGCCGATGCGACGCCAGATGACGTGTGTACACCGGGGTGTATCGCTGGCCCGTACTGCCAGGTCGCTCGTCCGTTGCCGTCCCAGGTCAACTCGAAGACGCCAGGCACGCTGCGGACGCCCTTCACGCGGAGGCCAGCGCGGAAGCGACCGCGTCCGGTGCGCAAGTCGTCGACGAAGGCAGCCACGGCCTGGCGGAAGCGGCGGCGCTGGTCGGGGGTGAGGCGGTGAAGGTCGGAGGTGAAGCGGGGTAGGGCCTCGTAGGTCGGCACGTCGGTCCTCCAGACAGCAAGAAACCCCCGGCGTTGCCGGGGGCGGAGAGTCGGTGACGTGGTGCAGGGCGCGGCGTCTTTGGCCGCTGGGTGGGGGAGCGGTACGCAGATGTGCGCTGGTTGACGGTGAAGTCGTCTACTGGCGTTTTTCGGTGTTGGTGAGGCGTGTGTGACTGGCTGCCGCGCAGCATTTACATGGCCCTGGTGGTGTCCGCCGGGCGGGCACGGTGCCGCCGCGAGCGCCCGCCGGGCGGGATCGGCCGTGAAGTTCCGGTGAACTCTCCCACCTCACGGGACCGCGCTTCTTAGCAGGTCAGAGCCGGTGTGTGCTGTGGAGATGCTGAGTGTCGCGAAGATCCAGAGGCGTAACGCGTGGCGGTACTACATACGCGGAGTGGCTTTCGGGGACGGCCGCCGTCCGGCCGGTCAGTCGTTGAAGACCGCCCAGGAGTTGGCCGGGCTCCCACCGGGACGGTGGCTGGGGCGTGGTCTGCGTGCGCTGGGGCTCACTGAGGGCGCGGAGGTGTCCGAGCGTCAGCTGGAGCTGCTGTTCGGCGAGTGCCGGCACCCGGACGCGGACCGCATCGAGCGCGGCCTCCTGGACGACGGCGTCGACGCGGCGACGGCCCGTCGGCTGACGGTGCTGGGGCAGCCGATCGAGGAGATCGAGGCCCGCAAGCAGACTCCGCTGCTCGGCATGGACTTCACCTTCCGGCCGCAGGCGTCGCTGGTCGTGCTGTGGGCGCTGGGTGACGCCACCGTGCGCCGGGTCATCGAGCGGGCCCACGAGCGGGCCGTCGCCATGGCGCTGCGCTGGTTGGAGGATGAGGTTGCCGAGACCCGGTGGGCGTCAGGCCGCGGCCGCGCGAAGACGCCCGCGCTCGTGGTCGCCGCCTTCCGGCACATCGACAACCGCGACGGGCTGCCGCTTCTGCACGAGCACTGCCTGATCCTCAACCGCGTCCAGCGCCTGGGCGTCGACGGCGATCCGGTGTGGGGCGCTCTGGACACCTACCGCCTCTACCAGAACGTGGTGGCCGCCGGGACGCTCTACACCCTGGCGATGACGACCGAGGTGTGCGAGACCCTGGGGCTGGCGACCGTGCCGCGCGAGGTCACGCCGGGCCTGCGTCCGGTCATGGAGATCGCCGGAGTGCCCGAGGACCTCATCAACTGGTCGGCGTCCCGCCGTCAGCGCATCGAGGACGCCCTGGAGGTGCTCACCGACCAGTACGTGAAGGACCACGGCCACCTGCCCTCAGAGCGCGGCCGTCACCAACTGGGCTGGTGGGCGGCGCAGGAGACCCGGCCCGCGAAGAAGAAGCCGAAGCCGCTTCAGCAGCTGCTCGCGTGGTGGCGCGCCTCCGCGATACTCCGCTTCGGCCAGCAGCTCATCGACAGCCTCCTGGACAGGTGCCGGGCCGCGGGGGCGGCGATCCGGGCGCGGGTGGATCCCACCGTGGACGTGACGCTCGCCGCCGTCGACGTCGCCGCGGTCGTCTTCACCGTGCGCGAGAAGTTCTCCCGGCGCCACATCCTGGCCGAAGCGCGCCGGCACCTGCTGGAGACGCTGCGCGGCGGCGAGTTCTCCCGCGGCCTGGACGACTACATCGCCGACCGGGCCTTGCTCCGGTACTCCCGCCGTCACACGGTCACGAAGCCCGGCCGGGAAGCGCCGGCGGCGGACCGGATGACCTACACCGCCGACTTCCCGGTGCCGCACCGGTGGTGGATCGCCCCCGCCCAAGGCACACCGCCACGGGAGTCCAGCCGCTACGAGCGGGCCCGAGTCGCCAGCCTTGCCGTGCAGAACGCCATACGCGACGCCCGCATCCGAGTCGACACCGCCACTGCCACCGAGGCGACGACCTCAACCGTCTTTGCACCCGCCGCTCACCACGACCTCGAGGGCGAGACGGCGTCCGCTCCCCACGCCGTCGACCACCCGGGCCGGGACGCCGTCCTGGCCCCGGCGCAGCGGGCCGCCGCCGTCCAGGCCCACCAGCAGGCCGCGATGCCCGAGGAGTACCTGGAGGGCCGCACGACCGACCCGGCGACGTGGCTGCGCACTCCAAAGAACCTGGACCGGCTCGCCGCCTTCACCCGCGCCGCCGACACCCGCCGCCGCGCCATGGAGAACCGAAAGACGCCGGCCGCCGACCCGGCCAGTCCAGTCGCCAAGCACCGCCAGGAGCACGAGCAGCAGCGCCAGCAGCCCGACCCCGGCCCCGGCCACGGCCATGGTCTGCGGCCGTGACGCGCCGTGCGGGCCGCGCGGCGGGACGGACGGCGAAGTCACCGCGCCAGACGCCGGGACGCGACCGGCGGCCCACCCCAAAGCCACCCGGGAGCGGGGAGGGTGCCGGGGCCCGACCCTCAAGCACGGAGGTCCCCATGGTTGCCCCGACTCCGCCGCACCTTTCGCCGGAGCAGCGCGAGCGCCTGGAGCAGCTCGCCGACGCCGCCCGGCTGCGCATGGCGCTGTACCCGTCGTCGAAGCCGCCGCCCGTCCGGCGCCGCTCCCGTTCACGGCAGTACCCCCGTGGCCGGCCGAACCTGTGGCGCACCGCGCGGGGCCGCCGCCGGGGATGAGTGGACGCGATGGACTCCACCGCGCACCATGCACGGAGGGGAGTGGAGACCACGGTGGTGCGGATCGGCCGGTCCACTCGGTGCGCTCCACCTGGTGGGGGAGTGCGGTGCATCGTGCACAACTCAACGCGCCGCGCATCTGCCGGTGCGCCTCCGCGCGCTGCTGTCCCCGGCGGCTGGTGCGCGTGGCGCGCGACGGCCGCCAGGAGTCGGCTCTACGATCCGCGCGTGGGACAGACCCCGGCACAGAAGGCCGCGAAGGCGGCACGCGGGCAGCAGCCGAAGAAGCGGCCCGGCAAGGCGCAGCGCGAGGCGTCTCTGCGGGCGCAGGCGGCGAAGAAGAAGGCGGGCGGCGGGAAGCCGGCCGCGAAGAAGACGGCGGCGAAGAAGGCGGTGCCGCTGCCGCGCGGCTCGGTGCGCGCCGCCTACCCGGGCACCTGCCCGGCCTGCTTCAAGGACTACGCCAAGGGCGAGGTCATCACGAAGGTGACCGAGGGCTGGGGACACCCCGGCTGTGCGCCCCGACAGATGTCGGCAGCCGAGCGGGAGTTCGCCAGGAACAAGGCCCGGATCGAGAGCGGCGAGACGTTCCGCGGCCAGAAGCCCTCGGACTGGCGGCGCGGAGCCTCGCCGTCCACCACACGTCCCGCCCGCTGAACTCCGCCCGGACGCTGCTGCGCCGGTCACGGACAAACCCACCCTGCAAGGGTTGGTCAAGGCGAAAACGGACGCCTGCCGGGTCTGGTCGTCAGACCGCGGACAAGGGGTCCTTCCTCATGGTGGCCCCGGCCTGTGCGCACATCCGCGCGCGGGTCGGACGACCGCCGACCCGGCCAGCAGGCCGGAGGAACGAGGACACCGTGCCCGCTCCCGACCGACCCACCCCTTCCCGCCGCCCCGCGCGGCCGCGATCCTGGAGCCCGACCCCTCACGCTGTCGCCGCCCGGCCTGGCCGCGCCCGGCGTAGCGGCTGCTGGGCAAGCCCCGGTGAGGCCCTGCCGTCGGCGCTTGCGTTCCCACTGCCGAAGCCACTTCCGTGCCCGGCGGCCACGCACCCGGTATTTCCCCTTGTCAGCGCGGGTTTTCGGGGCTGCCCTGGATCGTCACAACCCTCTTCTCTCCCCTTGGCCTTGAGTTGGTTGTCGGTGGTGGGGGAGATCATCGGGTCCGGGGGCCCGGTCCCCTCCACGGCCGGGGGCCGGCGCCCGGCCGCTGGCCGGTCGCGGACGACGGGAGGGCGAGCCTGATGGCGGGCAAGCGCAAGGAGAACGAGGCGGGATCGAGCAACGACCTGCGCGCGGATGTGCTGCGCGTCCTCGGGGTGCTCAAGGTCGCTACTGCCGACCAGATCCAGCGGCTGTCCTCGCCGCACCTGACCTACCGGCACACCCTCAAGCCGACGGCGGCCAAGCGGAAGGAAGCCCGCACGGCCTCCCACCGGGCAGCGGTGAACGACCTTCGGCGTCACGGCCTGGCCGTCGACGGCGGCCGCACGCGGGGCGGTGAGGAGACCCGGCTGCTCACGAAGGACGGTCTGGCCGCCGCCGCGATCGACCTGGACCGTGAGATCGAGGAGATGGGCGGCATGCCCAAGAGCGCGGGCCGCTCCGGCGCCTCGCACCCGATGACGGTGAACGAGACGGTCATCGCGCTGATCCGTCCGAAGCCGAACCTGAGCAAGGTCATGCGGGAGCCGGCCGAAGCCGTCGCGGCCGCGCGGGCCGCCGTCGACGCACCCGACGGGATCGGCACCCTCGCCTCCTACGCCACCGAGGTCGCGCTCCCGGTGAAGGGCACCTGGAAGAACCCCGCGATCGGCAGCGCCCGCGCCGACGTCGTCCTGACCGCCCCGGAGGCCGGGGTGCCGCTGCTGTTCATCGAGGTCGACAACTGCACCGAGGAAGAGCCGTCCTCATCGCGCAGAAGTTCGACAAGTACGCCCGGTTCTTCCTGCGGCAGGAGAAGGACACCGACGGCTTCGAGAAGCCGATGTGGCGCACCCGCTGGTCCGCACCCGCCGCCGATGAGTACGAGCGGGTGCACCCGCCGATCCTGCTCGTCTTCCACCAGGTCGGCCAGCGCTCCGCCAAGAGCCAGATGGCCAGGGTCGCCGACCTCACCCGCCACCACTGGCAGGGACGGTGGCATCCCGAGGGCGGCTACCACTCCTACGACCGCTGCATCCCGATCGTGGCGACCACGCTGGAGGAGCTGCGCGAGCACGGCCCGGCCGGGCCCGCCTTCTGGCGCTTCGGCCGCGACCGCCGCCAGCCGCTGCTGGACGCGATCGGCAATGCCCGCCGGGACGCCTACCTTGCCCGCCGCCGCCAGGCCGCCAGGGAAGAGGAACGGCGCCGTGCGGAGCGGGAAGCCGCGCAGCGGGAGGCGCGGCGGCCGGTCTGCGCGGACTGCGGGCAGAAGTTCACAGACGACCGGTGGGAGGCGATCGGTTACACCCGGGACTGGAGCAAGCGCCAGTCGCACCCGCACCTGTGCGAGGACTGCCAGGACCGGGCCGTCGCAGCGGAACAGCAGGCTGAAGCCGACGAACGCGAGCGCCAGGAGCAGGAGCGCCTTCGCCAGGAGGCAGAGGAACAGGCCGCCGCGCAGAAGGCCGGCGGCTGGCTCTCCCGCTTCCGCACCTGACCCGGGCAAGCCGCCGCCGACCACGCGGGCAAGCCCAAGGCAGCCCTGGGCAAGCCCGCGTTGTCGGTGGCGGCTGCAACGCTTGGTCGGATGAACGGCGATGAGCAACTGCTGAACGGCCGGGTCTACGGCGCGGACCACGACGACCCCCACCCCGGCCCGCTCCCACACCGGACCTACGCCGAACTGGTCGGCGGGCCGCTGGACGGCCTGCTGCTGGACATCCACGGCTGGCGGACCGAGGAAGTCGACGACGGTGTCGCCCTGTCCACCGAACTGTCGCGGTGGCCCGGCGGCCGCGCCCTATACGACCCACGCCCTGGCGAACCCCGCACGCCCGGCCCGGGTGTGAGCTGCCGCTTCTACTACTCCGGCGACACGCCCTGACCACAGGCCCGACCACGGCACCAGTCGCCCCGACCACAGAGCCGACCACGGCAGGTCAGGAGTCGGTGATGTGGTCGAACCCGCTCAGCATCGGTGTCAGCTCCTGAGCGCAGCCGCACAGCGTGCACAGCCGCGTCCCTGGGTTCTCCGCGACGTTCAACGCGTGCTCCACATCGAGCAGTGGTGCGCCCTGCGGAGCCTGTTCGCAATCCGGCGTGTGCAGCACGCCCCGGGTCGGGCCCCGCCCCTCGGTGGTTTTGCGAGTGGGGGGCTGCGGTGCGGGGGCGATGACTAGGTCGGCCTGACCGGAGTCGGCACCCGCCAGGCGGGGGCGCCCGGGGAGCAGCGCGTCACGAGTTCGGCTTTACCTGGTGCAGCGCGTGGGCCCCGCACCCAAGGGGGAGGGTGTGGGGCCCAGGTGTGCTTCGGGCATCGGCGGGAGGTCAGGTGCGCCGGCGTGGGATGCGCGCCCGGTGCACGAGGGGGATGCCAAGGCGGGCGGCCACGGTTCTCTCCAGGCCCGAGACGACGCGGTCAGGGGTGGTGCTGCTCAGCGGAATCACCCAGTACTCGGCCCATTCCTCTTTCTTCGACCTGGTGCGGCTGACGTGCTGGTGGAGCCTGGTCGCGGCGGCTCCCTGGGTAAGCATCCGGTGCGGAGCGGTCTTTCCGCAGTAGCAGGCAAGGCCCTCCCGGTTGGCCACGACGTAGATGGCTTTGTCCTCGTACCCGGAGTTCTCGCCGATGGGGACCGGCTCGGGCCGTTCCTCAACGAGCCACTGGCCGGCGAGCTGGGCGAGCATGGCGTACCGGGTGTCGGTGATGGCGACGACGCCGGTCCAGGTCATCCGAGCGGCTCCTCCTCGGAGATGCGGTCGAGGATCCTGCTCATACGACGGAGCTGCTTGACGGAAGCTTCGATGGCCGTCCAGGAGAGCTGGTCGGTGGTGCCGTTCTCCTTGCGCAGCTTGACCAGGTCGTCGAGGTGGTTGGTGGCTCCGGTGAGGGACGCCTGGAAGTTCGTGAGGGCCTTCTCCTCGCGTGCGGTGCTGGAGAGCCCGCTGGTCTCGTCTTCCGGTTTGAACCCGTGGAGGGCGGCGAGACGCAGGTGAGCGTTGAAGTCGCTGCCCTTCCAGCCATCGGGCTCGACCAGACGCCCGTCGGCCCACCAGCGCGGGCTCAGACCGCCCCGGATCCGCTTGATCGCGTCAGCGAGGACCTGTGGTCCTTCCTCCCTTTCGAGGACGGCCTTGACGACCGTGCCGACGCCGGCGCGCATGACCGTGTGGTTGACGATCTGTTCAGCGGAGCCGCCGGGGGCGAGGAGGTTCCCGCTGGTGACGAGGGCGACCATGGCGAGCACGCCGAGGAGCAGCTTGGCGGGGATGTCGCCGTTGTCGGCGCGCTGAAGAAGGTCGTTGACGGCCTGGTCGTTGTCGACGTTGTCGACGTCCCACTCGTGGTCGATGAGGTCCTTCCACAGGCAGCCGCTCTCCAGCGCGGTGCGCACCGGCTTGATGCCGTCTCCGAGGGAGGTGGAGTACGAGCGCAGGCCGAGCTCGGTGACCAGGCCGCTGCGGCCGGCGAGCTGGAGGCTTCGCTTATCCAGCTTGGCGGCCATGATCGCGTTCAGCTTGGGCTCCTTGCGGGTGAGCTGCTGGGCGATGAACGCGAACCGAAGGTCGCGGAGGGCACTGAGACCGAGGGTCTTCATGGGGTCGGTAATGTCGACGCGGCCGAGGAGGACGTCCTTGACGGCCTGGGCGTTTTCGCCGAGCTCGCCCTCGTCGAACAGGGCGGTGACGGTCTCCTCGGCGGTAATGCCGTGCTTCGAGGCGTCCGCGAACACCTTCGCCCCGATGTTCATGCGCATCAGCAGCGAACGGACCGCGGCGGGGAAGCGCTGCATGCCCATGTCCGGGTCGTCGTCGGTGTAGCCGATGACGACCTCCACGGGGACGGTCATGGCGTTGAGGAGCGCAGCGGCCTGGTCGCGCTTGGCGCGGGCGGCCTTGCTCGTGCCGGTGGCGGCCTTGATGTCACGGTAGGCCTTCTTGATGACCTCCCGGACGAGGCTGCGCCGGTCGGTGAGGGGGAGGCTCATGAGGTGCGACGGGAGCAGCGAAGGGCGCTCCTTGTCCTTGGCCGGGCCGATCAGGCCGGTCGGGGCCGGGACGTGGGCGGTGCAGGACGCCCAGCGGCTGTTGCCGTCGACAAGACCCAGGTCCCCGGCGGGGTAGCGCTCGGGGTTCAGGAAGGCGACAGGGACGGCCGTCAGAGCCCGCTCCACGATGCGTCGGCCGACTTCCTGCTTGTTCTGATCCTTCACCTTCTTGGATGCCCGGTCGACGGCGTCGAGGAGGGCGTCCATGGGGTCGGTGTAGACGAGGGCAGCGTTGGTCTCGTGTGCGGTGGGCATGGACAGGACCTGCTGCTGGGCAACGGTGTCCGGGTCGGCCGCGTAGTGGGCCTCGTCGAGGAGCCGGTCGTTCTCGACCGCGGGGGACAACATCAGGGTGTAGGCGCGGTAGTTGATGACGGTCAGCCAGCCGGTCTCGACACGGCGGAGCTCCGGGCGGAGATCGGCGAGGAGGTCCGGCTCGACCGCGCTGTACGCGATCCGGAGAATGGCGTCGTCGGTGAGCTGGACGCCAGGCCGGTCCTTTGCGAGGGTCTTGATCGCCTTGGCGGTTTGGCTGACCGGTACGACGCGGTGCTCGAACGGCGTGGAGCGGTCGCCGGAGCGGATGTCGATGACCTGGATGTCGGGGAGGTCGTCGGGGGTTTCGATGGTGCTCACATGGCCTCAATCTGGTGGGCCGGCGCGAGGCGGGCTCGCGGCCGGTGATCGGCGTACGCGAGCAGAGCGCCATCGAAGCGCTACGCACCCGTGCCCACCCCGGTGAGGACCGCGGTCCGTCGCTGGGCTGACCCGGCGTCGCCTCGGTGGCCTGGAGGCGGACCCAGGTACCCGCCCCGTGAGGTGCGGGCGGCGTACTTGGACCTTGTCGGTGGAGACCGCGGTCTCCACCGACTGCGCAGCAGGCCGCCCTCGGCGGCGGCGATGGGCAGGAACGTACACCTGTCCAGGCCTGCGACGCAGGGGAATTGGCGAACTGCCCGACCTGGCCGGCTGCAACCTGCCGCCGATGCCTGTCCAGACCTTCTGCGCCAGGTACCAGCCTGTCCGTGACCGGTGGGTCCGCTTCCCTCCCGGTCTCCGGCGGCGACGGGCTGCACAGTGCGGTTGTGCAGCCCGTCCGCGCTCACGCACGTGTCGGACGGTCACCTCATCAGCGGCACGAGGATCGCCAGCACGGCGATGCACAGCGTCATGACGCTGAAGGCCACGATGCTGCCCCAGCCGATCGCCCGGTTCACCGGGGCATTGACCAGGCGGGCGATGCCGAAACCGATGAGGCCGGCGAGTGCGGAGAAGAGGATGCACATGCCCAGCACGAGCATCAGGACCACGAGCAGTTGCACGGTCACGCGGCACCCCGCTGCTTGCCGTGGCGGGCGCCAGCCTTGGTGTGGAGCTGCTCGGGGATCCAGATACGCCGCTCGCGGGCCGCCTCGTACAGGACCCCGCGGAAGCGGGTCTTGCGCATCCGGACCGCCGCGTGGGTGATGTGCAGCGCGTCCGCTATCTCGGTGTCCACGTAGCCCTCGACGGTCATCCGGACGACGACCTGGGTGACCGGGGGCTGCTCGTTCAGGATGTCCTCGAAGTTGGTGCTGAGGACGGCGGCCTCGGGCTCGGAGAGGTAGCCAGCCTCCAGAAGCGGGCCGAAGAGCTTCGGGTTCGCGTGCGCGGCCTCCTCCGAACCGTCGTACAGCGCGTGCTGCTTGGCCCACTCCTGGCGGTCCTTCGCCCACCTCGTGTACACCCGGCGGAACTCCCAGATGCACTGGCCCACGAAGTACGTGGTCAGGCAGCTGGCCCCTCGCCCCTGCTTGTAGTCGGGGTTCCATCCGCCCTTGACCAGTGCCTTACGCCGGAACGACGTCCGCGCCCGCAGCACCACGTCGACGAGGATCTCGTCACGGGCCCCGGGATCGGAGCGCAGCAGTGCGTAGTCGTCGGGGTGGATCCAGAACGGGAGGCCCCGCTCCGCGCACCACTTCAGCGCGATCCGGGCGAGCCGGCCCTCGCGGAGCATGCCGCGCAGGATCGGCCAGGCCTCCGCGCACAGCTCGTCCTCGAACACCTTGTAGGCCGGCCCCTCGAAGCCGCCCGCGGCCAACTCGCTGACCCGGGCGGCATCCCTCCGGATCCGGGCCGACCGGTCGGCGGACAGGCCGTCGTCGACGGCCTCCGCGACCTCACGTACCGCACGCATAGAAAATCCTCCGTCTTGGACCACTTTCGACCCCTGGCCATGCCCTTACGGCGCGCGCGCGGGTCACAAGCAGTCGCCTGGATGTACGGAGTCATGTGCAGAGCAGAAGTGTGAATGTCACACACCGCTCCAAAGTTTTTTCGGCGGCAGCAATTTTGACCGCTGCAGATTGCTGAGCGCACCCAACTGACCTCGATAAATGCGCCGTTCGCAATGACGGCTGCATCTCGCGGGAGGGGCTGGCCGGGGAGCCGGAGCTGGATCCCGCCGCTCCCGACGACCTGTCTGCCGTCACAGGAATCTGTCCACAGGGAGATCGTTTTAGCGCCCTCGTCCGGCGTGGGTGTCCGCTTCCGGCGGCACCGTGACGCCCCACGCACACCCGGCACGAAGGGCGCTCAACGGCATGGCACAGACGAAGTTCGACAAGCAGCTGGAGGAGTCCGCCGACTCCCTCGCGCGCGGGATCGCCCGGGTCCTGGCCGGCCGGGACCTGGACGGCGTGAAGCGGACCGACGCCACGTTCTGGCGCGCGGGCACCCGCGTCCTGCCGAAGGTGGAGGGCAAGGTCCGGCGCCGCTCCTACAAGCCCGGGTGGCGACGCCTGTCCTTCCGCATCGCGCTGGGGGCCGGCGTCTGGGAGATCGGCTATCTGGCCACCCAGGACCTGGACGCCACCGTGCAGAACACCCAGGAGCTGTGGGACAACCGGGAGCAGGTCCTGGCGACGCTGGAGAGCAGCGGCATCGGCGGGGCCTGCGTGCTGACCGTGGGCACCGCGGCCTACATGGCGCTGACCCGCGAGCGCCGGGAGCTGATGCGCGAGTGGGTCGTCCCGCTGCATGACGCGATCCACCGGCCGCTCGGGCTGGCGGAGCAGACCGACCCGCGCCGCTACCTCCACATCCCGAAGAACTTCTCCGACGACGACGCGGAGATACGGATCGACCTGCCCCGTCATCTGGGCTTCTCCCGCGACGTCGTCGCCGACCGCATCACGCAGAAGCTCGCCCTGGAGGGCGTGACGTTCGACTGGCATCCCGAGGGCAGCAAGCCGTACGTGCGGGTGAAGAAGACCCGCAAGCCCCCGGAGAAGGTCCTCTTCAAGGACCTCAAGGTTCGCGAGCTGGTGGCCAAGGCCCCGGAGTCCGCGCCCATCATCGGGCTCGGGTCTGGCAACCGGATCGTCTCTGTCGACCTGGACGCCGACTCCCCGCACATCCTGGTCAACGCCTCCACCGGCGGCGGCAAGTCGGCCACCCTGCGCTGCATCGCCTGCCAGATGCTCCACCACGGCTCGCTCGTGTACGTCCTCGACACCAAGCGCATCTCCCACCCGTGGGCCCACGGCATCGACGGCGTCACCTACTGCCGCGACATCGCCGACATCCACGACCAGCTCATCGAGCTCGGGCAGCTAGGCCGGCTGCGCACCCGGATCGCCGACGAACTCGGCATCGAAGCCGACCCGAAGGCCATCGGTCCCAGGGTGCTGATCCTCCTCGAAGAGATCAACGCCACCATGAAGCAGCTGGCCCGCTACTGGGAGAAGATCCGCGAGTCCGGCGACCCGAAGGTCTCCCCGGCCGTCGACGCCCTCAACGAGATCCTCTACATGGGCCGCCAGCTGCGCATGCACGTGCTTCTGGTCGCCCAGTCCGCCACCGCCCGCGCCCTCGGGGGGCCCGAGGTCCGCGAGCAGTTCGCCACCCGCATCCTCGCCCGCTACAGCGTCAACGCCTGGCGCATGCTCGCCCCCGAGGTCCACCCGGCGCCGAAGTCCACCAAGCACCACGGCCGCGCCCAGGTCGTCATCGGCGGCTCCGCCCGCGAGACCCAGGTGCTGTTCTTCACCGAGACCGAAGCCCGCCAGTGGGCCACCACCGGCAAGAAGACCGCCAACGGACCGAACCCCGCAGCCCTCCCCACGCAGGCCGACCCGGTGCCGATGCAGAAGCCGCCCACGCCCGACACTCAGCCCGCCGCCGTGGCCACGGACTCGCTCGCCGACGCCTGGAGCACCACGCCGACCACGGCCGCGCCCGACCCGATCCCGGCTCCGGCCGCCGACCCGGGCGACGCCACTCCGGCGGCGACGCCGCCGGCGGCACCAGCCCCGGTCGACGACGACCAGGCGGTGGGACTCCGCGAGGCCGCCGAACACCACCTGCCATACACCCTCGCCGCGCTGCGCTACGCCCGCGCCAACGACCGGACCTTCCCTGACCCGGTCGGCAAGCGCGGCGCCGAACTCCTCTACCGCGTCGGCGACCTCAAGAAGTGGGCCCGCAACCGACCCCGCGCCGCGTCCGGGACCACCGACCTCGACTGACGCCCCAGCCCCGCCCGGCGGCCGCGAACCGGGACCTGTCCGGTCCGGCCGACACGATCCCCCCTGCCCTGGTGAACACAGGGTTCACCAGACACAGCACAGAAGAGGAACACCACCACGATGACGAACACGACCGCGCTCCCGAAGCTGATGCGCCTCACCGACCCCGGCCTGCGCGAGAAGCTTCAGGCGCTGCCCGACTCCGCCGCACTCATCGGCATCAGCACCGACGGCCGGGCCATCGCCGTCGACATCGACGCCGCCCCGCACATCCTGGTCTGCAGCGGCACCGGCGGCGGCAGCACGACCATCCTGCGCACCCTCACCGCCCACTTCCTCCACCAGGGCGCCCACGCCCTGGTCCTCGACCACACCCGCATCGCCCACCTATGGGCGAAGGACCTGCCGACGGTCACCCACCGCGGCAACGTCGCCGGCATCCACGACGCCCTGGTCGGCC
Source organism: Streptomyces sp. NPDC093260 (assembly GCF_040683715.1). Taxonomy (NCBI): domain Bacteria; kingdom Bacillati; phylum Actinomycetota; class Actinomycetes; order Kitasatosporales; family Streptomycetaceae; genus Streptomyces; species Streptomyces sp. NPDC093260. Next base: position 28,456 of record NZ_JBFBEK010000026.1, on the reverse strand, counting down.
TCGGCTCCGAGCTTCAGCGCCGCATCGCCCTCGACGGCGACCTCGACGGTGTACCGCGGCTGATGGTCGTGATCGATCGGGCCGACGCCACCCTGCGGCACCTCGCCCGCTACTGGGCAACGTCCCGGCAGAAGGACGACCGAAGCGGTCCCCGGCCATCGCCGCCCTCGAGGCCGTTCTGTACGAGGGCCGCGCGGCCCGCATCCACGTCATCTACGACGGACCCGCCACCGTCGGCGAACGCCTCATCCCCGGCGCCCGCGAGCAGTTCTCCACCGTCATCCGCGCCCGGGTCAGCGCCGGCACCTGGCAGCGGCTCGCCCCGATAGTCGACCCCGCCCCCAAGAGCAGCCCGCTTCCGGGCCGCGTCCACGTCGTCCAGGACGGCGACGCCCACCCCGCTCAGGTGCCGCTGATGACCGACGCCGAAGCCGCCGACTGGCTCACCACCACGGCGGCCGGGGAGATCTGACCCACGTCCGGACACACCACCGGCCCCCGAGAGGTCAGCCATCCCCAGGGCCCGGCAAGAACAAAGGTGACCGGGATGTCAGTGGGGCAGGGCAGACTGGACGCCGTGACGACCTCCGACATTCGGGGCCTGGAGCAGCTTGAGCGCGCCATCCTGGACGACACCGCCTCTCTCGCCTCTGCCCTCCGGCAGTGCCTCTTGCTGGCTGGTTACGCCCACCACGAAGAACTGCGTGCCTGGGCACTGAAGGAACTAGAGGGGTATCCGGCGGCCGGTGAACTGCCCTCGTGCCGGAAGGTGTCGGCACCGCTTGAAGCGGAGTTCGTTGTCAACCTGCCGGGTTATAGCGACCGGAGCAACACCCAGAGGATCAGTGTTCACCGGCTGCCCCGAAGCGCTCGTGAGCGCGGCATCGGGGAGAGCGCACCGATCCGGCAAGGGGTCCGGGAGATCGAAGCTCTGATTGCCATCAGTGACAGGACGGTGCATATCAGCCCACCTGGATCGGCCCAGTACGCCCTGGAAATGACACGGCAGCAGCAGCAGATCGGCCAGGCGTTCACAGACGTCAAGGATCTGTACTGGGCGATTGCCAAACCGAGCATCGAGGGCGTCCTCGATCACATCAGAACCCGTCTGACCCAATTCGTCGCAGAAGTGAGAGCAGCCATGCCCGCCGGCCAGCAGAACCCCGACCCTAACCAGATCGACTCGGCCGCGCAGCAGGCCCTCAACATCACGGGAGGGAACAACTCCACTTTCCACATCACCGCGCCGAACGCGAAGGCGGACCGCGGCGGCACCGCGAGCGCCAACGTGAACGAACCCGCTTCTGCGACTCCTCAGCCCTGGTGGCACCGAACCTCGGTCATCTGGACTGCCGTCGCGGCAGTGGCGGCGGTCGCCGGCGTCATCGCTACCGTGATCGCGGCGAAGTGAGACTCCGCCGCAGCCGCCTAGATCGATTAGAGGACGACGTCCTCAACGAGAGCCGCCCGCTGGCCCCGATCCTGCGCCAGGTGATCGCTCTGGGCGGGCATGCTCACTCCGAACCGCTACGCACTTGGGCGCTGCGGGAGCTCCAGGGCTACGAGGGCACGGACGTGCCGATCCCCGACTATCGCAGGATCCCGGCACCCTTGGTGATGGACGGCTTCACGGGGAGGTTCCAGTTCCGGGAACAGCCAGTCAGCATGTTCGACCTGCCGTACTTCGCCCGGGAGAGTCTGGGTGACGTACTCCGCCTCGGGCAGGGTGTCGGCCAGATCGAGTCGCTCATCGCCCGGCGGCCAGGTCAGACAGTGCAGCTCGCCCCGGCCATGGCTGCCGAAATAGCCGTATTCATGAGCCAGAACTCTTCTCGGCAGGTGCTCAGGCTGTACTGGGCTGTGCGCCCGTCGGTCATGGAGGGCGTACTGGACCAGGTCCGTACTCGGCTGGTCCAGCTGGTCGGGGAACTGCGGGCCGCCATGCCGCACGGTCAGCAGGACCCGACACCGGACCAGGTCGCTCAGGCACTCCAGAACATCAACATCGTCACAGGCGACAACTCCTCCGTGACCGTCACGGCGCCCGTTGCAGTCGCGCACCGACGCGGATCAGCACGTGCCGAGATCGGGGGAACGGCGCAGCGGACCTTCCCGTGGATGCTGGTCGGGGGGACCGCCCTGGCCGCCCTTGTGACGGCAGCCGCAGTGACCGCCTGGGTCACGTGGTTCTGACCCAGCAGTGTGACGACCTGTTCCCTTCCCTCCAGAGTTCCCCCGACCGGCTAGGAGGCCGCGACCCCTGATCACTGATTTCACCCCGCCGGGGTGCGACTTGGGCTCGCTGGTCAGTCCGAGCCGTTATGGCCATGGCGGCTCAGAAGGCGTGTGAAGAAGTCGGTGAGCATGGCTTCCCCGGCAGCGTGGTTGCGTAGCTCGTGACCGCCGATGCGGTAGACCTCATAGCCTTGCAGGGTGAGTTGGCGGTCCTCCGCCACCATGGGGGCGTAGCGCGCGGGGTCAGCCAGCCAGACGGCGCCAGGATGTTGCATCGTCGGCGTGTCGACCTGCCGAGCGTAGTGCTGGATGCCGTCGACCTCGATGACCGCCCGGGCGCGCTGATTCATCAGCAGCAGAAAATCCATCCGCTGGCGGGTAAGGCGGCTGACACCGTCCAGCTCGGTCAGGCTGTACGGGTCGTAGTGGAGGTAGACCTGGGGGATGAGCGCCGGGAGGTCGAATCCGAGCTTGATGTAGGTATCGAACACCAGGAGCTCGGCACCGTTGTCGCCCAGCGAGCGACGTAGCCGCTCCCGCAGGGAGACACGCGCGCGCGTGGCATCTTCCGCGTGCTCAGGGTGCTGACGAACCCACCAAGCCACCAGATCTGACCAGCTCAACCCACGGTCTTCCAGCGGCTGGTCGTACACCAGGCAGTACTGCTCGTTCTTCACGATGCGGATGGTGTTGCTTATGGAGTCCGGCAGCACGATCTGCGGCTTGGGGCCATCGGCAGCGAAGATCAGGTTTTTCATTTCCCCGTGGACGCCGCGAGCGCCTAGTGCGCCGACCAGGGCCTGCAGGTCGTCGTCGCCGTACTCGCTGATCACGCGCCGCGCGATGTCCACGAGCTCGGACAAGGTCTTCTTCTGCAACCGCGAGCGGACATAGATCCGTTTGCTGTGGAACGGGTCCTCATCGGACTTTTGAGGTTCCAGTCCCAGGTACTCACACGCGGCCGCGAGCTCGTAAGCCTTCACCACATGCAGCGCGCCGGCTATGGCTTCACGAAGAGCGGCTGGAGTGACCGCAGGCGTAGACGACATCGCATCATGATGGCCTGGTGGGCCCTGTCCGCACAGAGGGCAACTGCCTTACCTGCGCGAAGCAGTGAGCCGGTTCGATCAACCCTGCTGCATCCGTCTGATCCGGCTGACAGACTACGAAGATGGTCATGGACGCCGACGAAGAGGCCGATCTGGTACTGGCCCAGACAGCCATCCTGCTGGATCGTCAGGGAGACCGCGAAGCCGCACAGCTGCTCGCGGACGTCACGTACCTCGACTTCGAGAACACGGATGACTCCTACCGCACCTCGAGCGGCACCCACGTATACGTCATGGCTGCCGTGCTGTACGTGGATGATCACCTGGTGTCCGCGTTTACCAGTGAGGTTCGGGAACGTATCGCGCCTGTGCTGATCGACGTCGCTCTGCGCAATGGGTACACGGCAGTGGACCGTGTGTACGTCAAGCAGGTCCTCCCGACGGTAGGGAAGGACTGGCGTAGCCATTTGAGGGATCGCGCGCAGGAGCGACCCACCAATCAGGCTCGCAGGGAGCGGACGGCGCCCAACCATCCGGTAGAAGACGGCCTTGCGCTCGGCAGCCGCCAAGAGCACCAGGTGTATCAGGTACTCAAACAGATCCAGGCCACGACTCCGTCCGATCGTACGATCGCCATTGCGCCCCTCCCCGGGGTGAGACTGCAGGCTGGCCACACTTGGACACCAGACATCATCGTGCTCGGGAACGGACGGGCAGTCGTCTTCGAAGTGGACGGGCCTCACCACCGAGACCGTCGCCGATACGCCGATGACAGAAACCGGGACCTTCAGTGGCAACGCTGCGGGATCCAGGTTGTCCGCCTGCCAGTAGAAGACCTCCAGCAAGGCGACCAGCTCACCAACCGGCTTAAGGAAGAGCTGGCACGGCATCTCTGGCCCCGGTGACCAAGAGCGGCGGGGTCGTCAAGATAACGACCCCGCGCTCGTCCGACGTCACTGGACGCTTGGGACCGAACTTGTAGACCGTGACGTGAACCTACCGACGCGGTGCAAGTCCGCACGAGCGAGTTCACCAACGAGGGTGGCGCTGGAGGTACGGTGCCGCCCTCGTTATCCGGCCCACTCAAGGCCGAGCTGCGCCGGCGCCTGGAGCTTGTCCGCGGTCAGCTTCGCGCGCCTGCTCTAGCTGCTGCTCAAGGCATGTCCAGAGTGCGCGGGTTCGGTGATTCATCAGACGCGCTCGGGTGATGCCGTCAGAATCGGATCAGCAGGCGGCGCGGCCCCCTACCAGCGGCATTCCGACAGCGATACGAGTGGTGCTGGGGGCGGAGGTCGATGCCGCGGGGTGGAGCAGGCGTGCCGGGGTGCGATCCGCCCTGGTGGCCCGAGAGTTGCAGAAGGAAGGCACTTTCGTGAGCATGATCCAACCGGTTGCCAACGGGTTACGCACCGATCACCCGGTTCCTGGCCTGCCGTTCATCAACGACGAGCGGCTGCTCCTGGACAATCCTGACGCGATCGAGCGGACGGGCCGTAATCAGGGTGAGGGGCTGTGGGGGCGCACGGACCGACTGCCCGGTGGGGGGTGGGTGGCGTTCACCACCGAGACGAAGAACCGTGACTACGCCTGGGCGGTCCATCAGCACCCCGAGCAAGGGCGGACTGTTCTCCTGATTCACGACAAAGACATGAGCGACCTGCACCACGAGTGGATGTACGGGAACAACGGGTTCCTGTACCGGCATGGCGGCTACTGGTGGGACGGGACCCGCTGGTACCGGCCCCAGCAGGTCGTGGACCACGCCTACGAGGGGTACGAAGCGCGGCCGGTGGCGGACGCCGTCACCGTCACGGCCATCGACGTCCTGGCCCGCCCGGCGACGTCACACGCCGCGCGGGTTGCGAAGATCGCCGACTTCAGAGCCTCGGAGGGACCGCTGCCGCACTGGCGTGAGCATCTCGCCCTGTGGGCCTCCCACCGCAAGCCCGGCTCCAGGCCGCTCGATCAGTGCACCGTTGATCTCCAGGCACCGGAACTCGACCCGGCCCGTTTCGTGGACCGCGCCGGCCTGGCGCAGATCGCCGAACTGAAGCTGAAGGACCTGCCGCATCCGAAGCACGGGCGGAAGCACCTGCCCCTCCGACATCGAAGGCGGGGTCTTCGCGTGCCCGAGGCCGTCGGCAGCGGGGCGGGGCGGCTGTCGGCTGTTACCCACTTTCGGGTGGCGACCCGGATGCGGCGGGAAGACGGTGAGGGTCTGCCCGTGAGCGACGCGCTCGTCCCTCCTGCGCGTGGAACTGTCGTGCGGCGGCGAGGATGAGGTTTCAGGCGCGCGGGTCGTGGAGGGAACCGTGACGGGGTTTCACGCATACCATCGCCTGGCTCAGGTGGCGGGTCACGAAGGCTTGTCCAGGTCGAGGGCCATGGTGGAGTAGTTCGCGGTGCGCCATCGTGTCGGCCTCATATGGAAGGCGGTCGACACTCCTTCCTGCTGCTCTGCCGTCGCTGCCAGATAGGCCGCGGCCATCTGTGGTGACAGATACCGGTGGGCCATGGCTTGCCGGGCCTCCGGCCCGACGTGGCTCTCGGATGTCACCGGTCCTTCGACGCTGACGTAGCGGACCGGCGGTGTATCCGTCTGGACGCAGATGCCGAAGCGGCCCGCCCTCCGGATGAGCTGTGCTTTCCGCGACCGCCGGTGAGTGTGGATCACCACCTCTTGACCCGGCGTGAAGGAGTACCAGATGGGGACAGCAAGGGTTGCGACTCCGTCGTCCTGCACCACGGACAGCACACCGAACCGTGCCTCCGCCAAGAACGCCTCTCGCTCCAGAAGCCCCATGGCAAATCCCACTGTCGTTACCTCCGTTCCTTCGACTCCCGACACGGCTCTCACCGCGCCTTTGACGGATGCGAGCCGATGCGGTCGGAGCCATTGCGAGGTGGCCGCGCTGGGCCGTTGCCGTCACCGTCGCCATCTCTGTGCCGGCGTCCGCGGCCGACCACCGCGCGCCGAGGCCGAGCGTTCGTATCAGCCGGGTGCAGGCCGACTCCCCGGGGCGTGACGACCGCTCCACCCGCTCCCTGAACGCTGAGTGGGTGGAGATCACCAACACCACCCGCAAGACGGTGGACCTCAACGGCTGGACGCTGTCGGACCGCGACGGCCACACCTACACCTTCCACCACTACCGCCTCGAGGGCCGTTCCACCGTCCGCGTCCACACCGGCACCGGCACCGGCACCGGCCGCGACGCCCGCCGCGACCTCTACCAGGACCGCCACGCCTACGTGTGGAACAACACCTCGGACACGGCGACCCTGCGCAACGAATACCACCACTTCGTCGACTCCCGCTTCTGGGGACACCGCCACCACTGACCCGGCGTCCGGCGCCGCCCGGCTGAGCCAGGCCTGGAGCGTGGGGTGAACGGGCCGGCCGCCGAGTGCGCTGGCGGCCGGTGGACCGGGAGGAGACAAGGGGGGCAGGAGAAGAGGTGCTGCCCCGGTCTCCTCCCGGTGTTCGTGGCGCGGCCTTTATCCGCAGTCGTTGCGGTTGATCTTGAGACTGCGGGTCTGGTCGTTGAGGTTGTAGCCGCGCAGGTCGTGGATGGAGCCGCCGCTGCGGGTGACGCACACCCATCGGCCGGCGTAGTTGCGTTTCTCGTAGACGCGGGCGGTGCGGTCGGAGTTGTTGCGAATCGAGCTGCCGCGGTCGCGGATCGCGGAGGGCAGGTCCTTCACCCCGCCGTCCACGGCACGCCGCACCCAGGGCTGCCCGCCGAAGTTGATCTCCGGGTAGATGCACACGTACCCGCTGGGACAGTCGATCGCCCCTCGGGCCGCGCCGGGCGCGGCTTGGTTGGTGGCTGAGGCGGGCGCGGACAGGGGCAGGAAGGCCAGAGCCGCTACAGCCCCGGCACGCATCACATGTCGGATCACCTCCTCACAGATACGGGCTCGCCCGCTCCCATCGGTCGTGACCGTGCACCCGTTCACTCCGGTGGAGCAGCGCGCAGCGCATGGGGTGCCACCCGCCGGCCTCGTACGGGCTCCGGCGCACCCGCGCGAACCCCGGCCTGTCCGCGCCGACCAACCCCGCCATCAGGTCAGGCCGCCGGGGCGGCTGGGGTGAGAGTGGGGGACAGGCCGTTATGCGGTGGTGTGACTTACCGTTCGCGCGAGTGACAACGCCTCTGGTTCCCGGGCGTGTTGTGCAGGCGGGCCGCTACGAAGACCCCAGACGTTCGGGATCTTCGAAGGGACCCCCGCTCCATGCACTTCCCCCGCGCCGCGGCCGCCGTCCTCGCCGCTCTGCTCCTTCCGTTCACGGCCCACACCGCCACCGCCACTGCGGCCACCGCCGTGCGCCCCGAAGTGCGGGCGCCGGGGGAGACCGTGACCCTGCCCGTGGGCGACGCATTCGACCAACTGCCCCTCCGGGCCGAGGACCGCACCGGCTACGAGCGTACGAAGTTCAAGCACTGGATCGACGCGGACAAGGACGGCTGCAACACCCGCGCCGAGGCCCTCAAAGCCGAAGCGGTCATCCCACCCGAACAGGGCCCGCGCTGCGCCCTCTCGGGCGGGGAGTGGTACTCGCCCTACGACGACCGCTACATCTCCGGCCCGCGCGGTCTGGACATCGACCATCTGGTCCCGCTCGCCGAGGCCTGGGACTCCGGCGCCGACGCCTGGAGTGCGGCCGAGCGTGAGGCCTACGCCAACGACCTCGGGGATGCGCGGGCGTTGATCGCGGTGTCGGCGGCGTCGAACCGGTCGAAGGCGGACCAGGACCCGGCCACGTGGCTGCCCCCGGCGGCCGGTTACCGCTGCCAGTACGTCACGGACTGGATCGCCGACAAGACCCGCTGGGGCCTGACCGTCGACGCCACCGAGCACGACGTGCTGGCCGACCAGCTCAGCCGGTGCCCCGACGCCCCGATCACCGTGACCCTCGCCCGCTGACAGGAGTTCCGGCCGACGGCGTCACGGATCTACGCGGGCTGCTCGACGACCTCGGGTTCGGCCTCGATCGCCCGACGGCGCTGCCGTGGGGGGAGGCGTTGGAGCAGGTGCGCGCGCTGGGTGGGCGGCGGCCGACGTCCAGTGGCCGGCCGCCGTTGCGCGCAGAGCGGACGCACGACCCACCCGGGAGGATGGCGCGAGGGTCCGCCGACTCTGTCGGTGGACCCTCGCGCAAGATCGGCGTCAGGCGATGTTGGTGATGACGGTGTCCCAGCCGCTGAGGCCTACGAGTTTCGGTTTGCGGTGGGTGGTGGCGCTGCCGGGGTAGAAGAGCAGGCAACCGGAGGGGCATGTCGTGGTCTGGTCTGCTCCGCTGGTGTCGGTGTAGTTGACGGTGTAGTCGGGGTCGGCGGGGGTGGTGGCCCAGAGGTCGCCGTAGGTTTCACCGATGGCGGGTTGGAACTGGTGGTAGGTGATGTCGGTGCCGGCGTCGGGGTCGCTGTAGGTGCCCGTGGTGATGGTTCCCTGGACGTTGCCGGAAGAGGCGAGGTGGGGGCGTCGGTCCCAGCCGCTTGTTCCGTAAAGGGTCCGTGAGCCGAGGGAGAAGGCTCCGTTGGTGATGCGGCCGGGATAGAGGAAGATCTCGCCGGTGCCGGTGCCGGTGCCGGTGCCGGGGTCGCGGGCGAGGAGGTCCTGGACGCCGTCGCCGTTTTGGTCTCCGATGGCGAGGTTGGTGTAGTTCTTCCAGCCACCGTTGCCGATGATGGTGCGATTGTTCAGGTCGAACGGTTCGCTCTGGTCCTGTCCGCCGCCGGCGATGGTGTTGCCTGTGTAGAGGTAGAGTTTGGCGTCTGTGCAGGCGTCGGTGGTGCATTCGATGGTGATGAGGTCGTTGCCCGCTTCGTGGCCTGGTGTGGTGTTCTGGTCGATGTCCCCAGGGGCAATGATCTGTCGGATGCGGCCCCAGTCGGTGGCGGTGTCGATGTTCGGGTGGACGAGTTCGGTCCGGGTGTCGTAAGCGGCTCGGCCTAGTCCGTCGCCCCCGTAGACGTAGAGTTTGTCGTTGCTGAGGCGGACCACGAAGTCTTCGTAGCCGTCGGGTGCCGTGCCGGGGCCGGTGAAGCCGCGTAGGTCACCGCGGTGTGCGACGAGGGCGCCGCTCCAGCCGCCGGTTCCGACTGTTTCAGCGGAGGAGACTTTGCCGGTGCCGTCGCCCGCGTAGAGGCGCAGCTTTCCGGTGTTGTCGATGGCCACCATGTCGGTGTAGCCGTCGCCGGTGAGGTCACCGGCCAGGTCAGTGTGTGCCAGGCCGGTACCGGGATCTTTGCCGGGGGCGTAGACGAAGTCGGATGGGGTGGTGCTGAGGGTGACGGCGTCGGTGTCCTTGTCGTAGGGGGAGTGGTTGCCTGCCTTGTCGAAGGCGAGGACGTGCAGGGTGCTGTTCGGGGTGCCGCTGGGAGTGACGGTGACGCGTGCGCTGTGCTGGTTGGCGTTGACGTCGATCCAGTTGCCGTTGGAGCAGCGTGTGCTGGATATGGATATGTACTGGTCGGCGGTCCAGCAGAAGCCGGCCAGGTCGCTGGCGCTGTTGTAGAGCTGGATCTGGACGGGCTTGCGGGCGGTGTAGGTGTCGGTGGCTTCGTTGGCTGCTGTGCCGTCGAGGTTGGTGACCTTGACGGTTTCGGCAGGGCCGATGCGGTCGACGGTGAATCCGCAGGATGCGGTGTAGGCGCTCGTGGTGTTCTCATCGTCCCTGGCGCGGACCTTCCAGGTGTACAACCCGGTGGAGAGTTTGCTCGCGGCCACGGTGACTGAGGCGACCTGGCCGGTGGAGACCTTGTCGGTGAGGGAGGCGACTGTGGTGCCGGCGGAGTTGGTCACGGAGAACTCACCGGTGACCTTTCCGCCATCTTTGTCGATGAGTTTCGCGGTGAGCGCGATACCGCTGTTGCCGATCAGGCCGGTGCAGGCGACCGGCTTGTTGCCGTCTCCGCCAGGGCTCCATGAGCCTTCGTAGGCGTCGTGGTCGGCGACGGTGGGCTTGTAGTTGTACGTGACCTCCAGAGCCGGATTGTTGGTGAACCGCTTGAAGCTGTCGTGATCACCTTCGTGGCTGTCATCGGCCCGCAGGCCGAAGACGAGGGTGCCCCAGCCACTGTCGGCTGCCTTCTGCACATAGTTGGTGAGGGCGGTGGAGTGGTAGTCGTGGCCCAGATTGCCCGGGCAGTACGTGGGGTTGCCGTGGGTGTAGGAGGCCGAGTCGAGCTTGTCCGCCCAGCCCGGCTGGTTGTTCCAGGTGGGAGTGGTGCCGATGCCGCCGGTGGACCACAGCTCAGTTGACCCGGCGAGTGAGGCGTCGCATCCCCAGGAGTGGGTTTCAACGACGGCGAAGGTGGCATTGAGGATGTCTGCGCCTGCGAGGCCGTCAGTGTTCATCGCGAAGAAGGAGCGCGTCTTGCCGGTGCCGTTGAAACCGACCCGCGGTTCGTCGCTGGGGGTGTCGGAGTTCCAGCCGGAGCCGTTGGGGTAGTCGGCGTTCGGGGTGGCGGAGTAGACGACGGCCCACTTCTCGCGTGTACCGCCGGAGAAAGGCGGATCCACCACGAGCGGGAACTGGTCGGCCGTGGCCAGCAGGGTGGGGTCCGGTGTCAGAGTCAGCGTGCTGCCGGATACCTCGACACCCACAGGCGCTGTGCTCGGCTGGCCACCGGTGTCTCCTGCAGCGGCGACGGACATCTTCGACACCGCAGCCGCGGAGGTGGTAGTCGGCTGCTCCCACATCTTGGGGCGCGGGGCGCTGAAGACGACGTTTCCGTCGGCGTCGGTGGCGGTCAGGTTGTCGCCTGCGTCATCGGCAAGGGTGACGCCGACGGTCGTGACGCCGAGTTTGATGCTCCGCACAGCGGGATTGGCTGCGGCTTGCGGGGTGTTGATGATCAGGTCTTCTGCGAACCCGTCGACCTCGGCACTGATCTTGAGGTCGACGTCCGGCAGGACAGACTTGTACAGGGCGGTGTTGCCGTCCAGAACGGGCTGCGGAAGGGCGTCGGTCCAGGACAGGGACAGCTGCTTGCCGTCCTTGGTCATGGTGGCCAGCGTTGCGGTGCCGCCACCGGAGAAGGTGATGCCGAAGGTTGGTGAGGCCGGTCCCACAGTGCCGTCAGGACGCTGGACCATGGTGGCGTCCGCCTTCTTCCACACGCCCTCATAGCGGGACCAAACGGGAGTGGAGTACTGGCGACGCGTGGTGGTGCCGTCGGGGTTGGCGAAGGTCTCTGCGTCTACTTCGCGCCGGTCCACGATCTCGACGGGCTGCCCGGTCTTCGCGGCGAGGGCAGCTGCCTTGTTCTCGGAACTGGACAGGGGTGTGGAAGGTGACCCGTCTTCACCTGCGACCGGATCTGCGGCTACGGCGGGCAGGGCCTGAACGCTGACACCCGCTGCAGGGAAGGCGAGAGCCAGGAGAGTCGCTGCCACGCGTCTTTTCCTGCCGCGTGCGCGCTGAGGATATTTCATCAGGATCCTTTCAGGAAACACGCATCGGAGCGTACGTGAAACCCGTGGATTAAATCGCCAAGTATCAAGCCCCAAACCTGGCCAACGTTTGAAATATTGACGACTCGCGCATGTATTCACATTTCCTCCACAGGCCTCCTTTTTGTGAAGATTAATCTGCTTTGATCTTCATTGCCCCTGGTCGGGGCACATTGCCTCATGATGCAACGATGGAGATCGTTTTGCAGGGCGAGGGAAATAGGAGAGTTCCAAGTACTTCCCTTTTCCTCTTGTGTGCGGGGGGCCGAATCGGTTTTCCTGTCACTGATCTTTGTAGCGAGCAGGGTCTAGGGGTGGGGTTTTACATGGCGTTCCGCCGCAGCTTTGGCATGCCGTTTTCGGCGCATCGGTTGTTGCGGGCACACCGCCTGGTGACCGCTCTGGCGGGCATGCTCTCCGTGGTCCTGTGCGTGACCCTGCTCGAAGCCCCTGGCTGGGCCGCACCTGCTGCAGAGTTCTCGACGCGTCCGGTGCAGAAGACCGCATCAGTACCCGGTAAGGACCTGGTCCCCCACCACACGGTGGTGCGCTCGCAATCCGATCTGAACCTCTGGCATCCGCCAAGAAAGCCGGTCTGGCCGACCGCAGGGGAAGCAGACGTCTCACTGCCCGCAGTCGCCGCCAGCGCGGACGGGAAGCGCCGTGCTCGGGTGCAGGCCGGGTCGCTGCCGGTGCACGTCGGCAGGCCCTCCCACCCCGCCTCAAGTGGCAAGGGCGCGCGTGCTGCAGGCACCTCAGGCCCGAACCGCGTCCATGTGAGGGTCGCCGACCGCACGGCCACCCAGCAGGCCGGGATCGACGGCCTGTTGCTGTCGCTGCAGTCCGCTGACGCCTCCGCCACGGCCGGGGCGGCCGAGGTCCAGGTGGACTACACCGGCATCGCGTCGGCCTACGGCGCCGGCTGGGCCTCGCGTGTGCGCTTGGTGCAGCTTCCCGCCTGTGCGATGACCACCCCCAAGGCGGCCAAGTGCCGCCGAGGCGTGCCGCTTGCGGCGGACAATGACGTGGAGTCTCACACTCTGACCGCGACCGTGACGCTTCCTTCCGCCCAGGCCGCAGCAGGCTCGTTGTCGCCGACAGCCGCCAAGACGTCCGCGCAGAGCACGGTGGTGCTGGCCGCTGAAGCTGGTGCCTCCGGTGATGAGGGGTCGTTCAAGGCCACGTCACTGGCTCCGTCCGGGTCGTGGTCGGCGGGCGGGAACTCCGGTGGGTTCGGCTGGAGCATCCCCTTCGCAGTGCCGCCGGTGCCGGGCGGTCTGCAGCCCAAGGTCGGGCTGACCTACGACTCCTCGGCCGTGGACGGTCGTACGTCCTCCACCAACAATCAGACGTCCTGGATCGGTGAGGGCTGGGAGTACTCGCCCGGATACATCGAGCGCACCTATGCCCCCTGCGAGAACGACAAGGAGGACGGTAACAACACCGAGAAGGTCGGTGATCTGTGCTGGAAGTCCCCGAACGCGACCCTGTCGCTGAACGGCAGGTCCACTCCTCTGGTGTGGGACTCCGGCAAGAGCGTGTGGAAGCCGGCCGACGACGACGGCTCACGCGTCGAACTGATCAACGGCAGCGCCCCGAACGATGTGAACGGCGACCAGGACTACGAGTACTGGAAGCTCACCACCGTCGACGGCACCCAGTACTGGTTCGGGAAGAACCGCCTGCCCGGGTGGGGCAGCGGCAAGGCCGAGACGAACTCCGTCTTCACCGTCCCCGTCTACGGCAACCACAGTGGTGAACCCGGCCACGGCACGGACTTCGCCTCTTCCGTGCAGACCCAGGGCTGGCGCTGGAACCTCGACTACGTCGTGGACCCCCACAGCGACGCCATGGCCCTGTACTACGCCCAGGAGACCGGCTACTACGCGCAGAACAACAAGATCGACGATCCCGTCTCCTACATCCGAGGCGGCTACCTGACTCGTATCGACTACGGTCTGCGCGCAGGAGCAGCCCTCACCACGACGAACCCGGCAGGCCAGGTGAAGTTCGGCGTGTCGGACCGGTGCACGTCCAACTGCACCCTCGACGCAGACCATGCCACCAACTGGCCGGACGTTCCGGTCGACCTGGACTGCAAAGCCAACGAGCAGTGCCTGCAGGCTTCGCCGTCGTTCTGGTCCACCAAGCGTCTGACGTCGGTCAACACCTTCGCCCTGCAGGGCAGCACGATGCAGCCCGTCGACACCTGGTCGCTCACTTCGAACTACCCCGGCACCGGCGACGTCTCCACCCCCTCACTGTGGCTGGCCTCGATCCAGCACACCGCCAAAGCAGGGGACCTCACCGACCTGACCCTGCCGACTAAGATCACCACCGGCGGCACGCTGATGCCCAACCGGGTCGACTCCGCCGAGGGCCGCCCCCCGCTGAACAAGTACCGCGTCACCCGCATCACCAGCGAGACCGGCGCCGACACGCTGGTCACCTACAGCCCCACCGAGTGCACCACCGCAAACCTGCCCGCACCGGACAAGAACACCAAGCGCTGCTATCCGTCCTGGTGGACGCCGGACGGCGCAATCGACCCCGTCAAGGACTGGTTCCACAAGTACGTCGTGACCCAGGTGGTCGAGGACGACACCACAGCCGGCACCGGATCGGCGTCCAAGACCACCACCTACGAGTACGCCGACGGGCCCAACTGGCGGCGGGACACGCACGAATTCACGCTCGACAAGCACCGCAGCTGGAACGACTTCCGCGGATACGGCACCGTCCGCACCCTGACCGGCACGACCAACCGCACCAAGACCGAGAACACCTACTTCCTCGGCATGGCCGGCGACACCCTCGCCGACGGCAGCACCCGAGACGTACCCAAAATCAACGGCATCACCGACCGAAACGACTTCTCCGGCCGCACAGCCGAGATGCGCACCTACGACAAGGACGGCACCGGCGGCAAGATCGTCGCCAAGACCACCTATATACCCTGGGAGTCCGACGCCACGGCCACCCAGCACATCACCGGGATCACCGACCCCCACAAGCCGGGAACCGCCGGCCCCAAACTCCCCGATGCCGTCGCCCACTTGTCCGGGACGGTCACCGAGAAGGCCTCCACGCTCCTCGACGACGGCACGACATGGCGCACACTGACCACCGCCCGCACCTACGACCCGGTCTACGGCCTCCTCACCTCCCAGGGCGACGACGGAGACCCCGATCACGGCGTCAAGCCCGTATGCACCCGCACCACCTACGTCACCCCCGACAAGAGCAACTGGCTGATCGCCTACCCCAGCGAAGTGGTCAACGCCATCTCACCGCTCTGCCAGACCGGAATCCTCAATACCTCCATCATCAGCGCCTCCCGGACCTCCTACGACGACCAGTCACTGGGCACCGCACCCAAGCCCGGCCAGGTGAACGTCACCAAAACGGAGCAAGCGGCGAAACTCGACGCGAACAACGCTTTCATCTGGGAGACCATCAACCAGGCCGCCTACGACCAGTACGGGCGCGTGACCACCAGCACCGGCCAGGACCAACAGACCACCACCACCGCCTACACGCCGGCCACCGGCGCACAGCCCACCACTGTCACCGTCACCAACCCCAAGGGCCAGACGACCACCACCACCTTCGACGGGCTGCGCGGCCTGACCCTCAAAGCCACCGACGCCAACGGACGCACGGCGACCAGCGAATACGACAGCCTGGGCCGCCTGACCAAGGCATGGAGCACCGGCCGGGCCACCACCGACGACCCCAACGTCACCTTCACCTACAGCATCTCCGCCACCACGCCGTCATCCGTCACGACCAAGAAACGCCATGAAGACGGGACCTGGGGCACCTCCGTCACCCTCTACGACTCCCTCCTGCGCGCGCGCCAGACCCAGACCGATGCCGTCGGAGTGACCGGTCGCACCGTCACGGACACCTTCTACGACACCCACGGCCGTGCCTTCCAGACCGACGCGCCGTTCTACAACGACCAGCCCGTCTCCACGAACCTGCTCACCGTCACGCCGAACCAGATTCCCGCGTCGACCGTCACCGAGTACGACGGCCGCAGCCGGCCCACCGCCGCGGTGACCCTGTCCCTGAACGTGGAGAAGTGGCGCACCACCACCACCTACGGCGACACCTGGACCGCCACGCTGCCCCCGGACGGCGGAACAGCAGAACTCTCCATCAACGACATCCGCGGCCGCACAATCGAACGACGCGAATACAAGGACCGCAACCCGATCATCAGCGCGCCCGCCGACCAGTACGAAGCCACCCACTACACCTACGACCCGGTCGGCAACCTCACCAAGGTCACCGACGCCTCCGGCCGCAACACCTGGACCTACACCTACGACCTGCGCGGGCGCCAGACAGCATCCAGCGACCCCGACAAGGGAGCCAGCACCACCGTCTACGGCACAGACGGCCGCGTGGCCACGACCACCGACGCCCGCAACATCACCCTGGCCACCACTTACGACGAACTCGGCCGCAAGAGGAGCCTGAGGCTCGGCTCCACCATCGGCACCAAAATCGCCGAGTGGACCTACGACACCGCCACCGGCGGCAAGGGACTTCCCGCCACCTCCATCCGCTACGACACCTCCGTCGCCCCTGCCGCCGCCTACAAGACGGAAGTGACCGGCTACGACACCGCCGGAAACCCGACCGGCACCAAGGTGACCGTGCCCTCAGTGACCGGAGAGGAAAAACTCGCTGGCACCTACACCGTCGCCACCGCCGCCACCCCCGTCAACGGCCTGCCCGCCACCACCGCCTACAGCACCACCAACACCAACGCCACCACCGCCCTGCCCGCGGAAACAGTCACCAACCACTACGTACAGGACCAGCTCTCCATCGTCGACGGAACCCTGAACCAGGCCTACCTGCGCGGGGCCACCTACACACCCTTCGGAGAGCTCGCCCAGGCCCAGCTCGGCAACCTCGGCACCCTCGTCACCCAGACCCTCAGCTACGACACCATCACCCGGCGCCTGGCCACCTCGATCACCGACCGGGAGGCCGCCGGCCCCAAAACCCTCTCCAACATCAAGTACAGCTACGACACCGTCGGAAACGTCACCCGGATTCGAGACGACCAGAACGACGGCACGATCGTCGACGACCAGTGCTTCACCTACGACTGGGCCCGGCGCCTGAGCGAAGCCTGGACCACAGGAGACGGCTGCACCACCAAACCCGTCAACGGCACCGGCACACCCAACCTTGGCACCACCGACCCCTACTGGACCAGCTGGACCTTCACCGACAGCGGCGACCGCGCCACCGAAACCCAGCACACAGCAGGCCCCGTCACCGCCGACACCACCCGCACCTACAGCTACCCCACCACCACCGGCGCCGCCCAGCCCCACGCCGTCCGCACCGTCACCGCCACCGGAGGAGCAACCGGCGCCGACACCTACCAGTACGACACCACCGGCAACCTGACCAAGAAGACCCCCGTCGCCGGCCCCGCCCAGGACCTCACCTGGAACGAGGAAGGCAAACTCGCCACCTCCACCGTCTCCGGCGCCACCACTAAATTCCTCTACGACGCCGACGGCACCCGCCTCCTCAAGCGGGAACCCACAGCCACCACCCTCTACCTGCCCGGCGGACAAGAACTCGTCCTCACCAAATCCAGCGGCGCCCTGGCCGGCACCCGCTACTACACCGTGCCCGGCGGCTCAGCCGTACGCACCAGCAGCGACGCCAGGGTCCGCATCCTCATCGCCGACCCCCACGGCACCAACACCCTGTCCATCTCTGCCACCACCCTCGCCGTCAACCGTCGCAAAACTCTCCCCTACGGAGCCCCCCGCGGTACCGCCCCCACCTTCTGGCCCGGCCAGAAAGGCTTCATCAACGGCGACACCGACCCCACCACAGGCCTCACCCACATCGGCGCCCGCGACTACGACCCCATCACAGGCCGCTTCATCAGCGTCGACCCCCTCCTCGAACTCGACAAACCCCAAACCATCGGCGGCTACGCCTACAGCGCCCACAACCCCATCACCTACAGCGACCCCACAGGCCTGCACACCTTCGAGGGCGACGAAGGCGGATGGACCGACACCCATGGAGACAAGGCCACCGACCCCCCTTCCGGCGGCAACAGCGGTGGTGGCGGCGGTGGTGGAGGTGGCGGTGGTGGAGGTGGCGGTGGTGGAGGTGGCGGCGGTGGAGGTGGCGGCGGTGGAGGTGGCGGCATAGGCAGTAAGCTCAAAGGCTGGCTCAAAGGCGGCGTTGAGGCGGTAGACGAGGTATTTTACGGCACTGTCGGGATAGTTCCGCACTTCGCCGCAAACTTTCAGCCTCTCTGGGACGGCGACTGCTGGGACGACGACACGGGAGGGTGCGACCTCGGTGGTGATTATGACCGCTGGATCGCAAGCCAGGGCATTGACACTTCATCGGCAGGGTTGTACCAAGTGCCTGGCTTCCTGGTCGAACTCGCCGCTTCCAAGGAAGGACCGGAAGGCGCTGTAGAGAGCTCTGCCACCAAAGCCGGGAAATCCACCAAGGTCGTCGACCTCTGCAGCTTCGCCCCGAAGACGCCGGTCCTCTTGGAAAGCGGAAAATCTAAACCTATCGACGAGATTAAAATCGGAGACCGGGTTCAGGCGGCCAACCCCAAGACCGGTAAACACCAGGGGGCCCGCACAGTCCAGCACGTGTGGATCAACCACGACCACGACTTGCTCGATCTCACCATCCGCACTAGGGACGGCCACACCACCACCCTCCACACCACCGCCAACCACCCCTTCTGGGACAACACCACTCACACCTGGATCCCCGCCGGCAAACTCCACAAGGGAGACGCTCTCAACACAGCCACCAACACGCACGTCTACGTCATCGCCACCCACCCCACACCTGGCGCCGCCAACCGCTGGAACCTCACCGTCCAGCAGCTCCACACGTACTATGTGCTGGCGGGCGAGACTCCGGTACTCGTTCACAACAGCAACTGTGGCCCGTTCCTGAAGGATTTGCCGAAGGACTACTCGCGGCGCACTGTAGGAATTCTTGATGTCGGGGGTGATCAACTGCCGATGATCAGTGGTCCAGGCGGTCAGTCAGGACTCCTCAAGAACCTCCCAGGTCGTACGAAGGCCAACGGGGAGCACGTGGAGACTCACGCAGCAGCGTTCTTGCGTATGAACCCGGGTGTCAGAAAGGCCGTGCTCTACATCGATTACCCGACGGGGACCTGCGGAACATGCGGAAGTACATTGCCTGACATGCTGCCCGAGGGTGTTCAGTTGTGGGTGATCTCGCCGCGTAGGACTGAAAAATTCACGGGACTTCCTGACTGAGACAGGAAAGTAATCGGCGGCCGATCCACCTGGATCGGCCGCCGATTTGTGTTTCACTATCTACCAGGGCAGTTGTTCATCGGTTGTGTAGTCCTGAACGCCAGAGTATGAGCGCCACTTGATTCCTGGCATATTTTCCGCCCAGGTGAGATCGCCTGACTCCCTCGCTGCGAGGGTGATGTCATGACCTGCATCGGGATCGTCACTCGGGTGGACGAGGGCCAGCCAGCTCTCGCCGAGGAGGATGCGCGAATCGCGGGCCGGCCAGTTCCACGCAGGGAAGGGGAGCCCATGGCTCCCTTCCCGAGACCAGAGCCAATCTGCCGGGACTTCTTGCGCGACTTTCGTCGCAGGAGCCCCCAGGATTGCCTCCAGGATTGTGGCGTGAATCAAGAAATCTGAGAGCCGCTCGCCAGTCCGTCGCCACGGGGTCGGTTCATCGGACGGCTCTCGCTCGTACACGAAGCAATCTTCGCTTTTTGGATCGAATGCCCAAACCCAATTTCCTTGGTTCTCAACCCAGAACGGAATCTTTCCGTCTTCTGCTGCGAGTTCCGCGAGGGGGATGGCGTAGTTATGTGAAGTGATCTCCCCGCCCCACTGGGCAGAGATTTCATGCCACTCGACAAGCTCCCTGGGTGCATCAGGTGATTCCCGCAGTCTCACATTGGGTGATTTTGGGGCACCGTACCACCTCTGCAGAAATCGCAGCAGGTCCGAGCTGTCCGTGGGGGCGAGAGAGTTCATGTGAGACATTATGCGCTACATGACGGCATCGACGGGGGCTGAGGCTTTTCCACGGTGATCGCCTGCCAGCGCACCGGCAGCAGTTCCAGGTAGTCGTCTCGGGTCAGGGGCACGCGTACATAGCCGGCGACCGAGACGAGGGCGCCCCACATCTGGTTCGGCGTCAGCGCCGCTCTGGGCAGAACGGGATGACGCAGCCCTTCGTGGGGGCGGTGGTGGTAGTGGACGAGCCATTCGTCGAGGAGATCCTGCAGCTGCGCGACGGTGAAGCACGCTTCGCGTTCGGCGTCGCGGCCCCGGCGGGTGATGTCGGAGCCGGTGTAGCCGGGCAGGTGCTGGCAGAACAGCGAATTGATCGAGCCGAAGGTCCGCTCGACGATGCCTTTGACAGTGGGGGAGTAGGGAGGGGCGGGGTGCACGCTGACGCCGAGGGCTTCGCACGCGGCGGTGAACGCGTGGGACAGGAAGACTTTGCCCCGGTCGACGATGATCGTCTCAGGGATGACGACGGGGCGGGCGGCCCCTTGCTCGAGGCGTTCGTCCAGGCTCAGCAGCCGCTTGTGGGCGGGTAGTTGGGTGTGGGCGAAGCGCAGGGCGTCGGGCCAGGTGGGGCGGGCGGGGTGGGGCACGGCCATCTGGGCCAGGAGCAGGGCCGCGTCCACGGCCTGCGTGCCGCCCGGACACAGCACGGCGGCCAGGATCGCGCGCGTGGCGACATCTACCGCGATGGTCATCTCGGGCCGACCGAGGGTCCCGTCGTCGAACAGGGCGAGGACGTCCAAGCGGGTGGTGTCGATCTGCACCTGCTCCCCGGGCCGCAGCGCGACGGTGGGAGTGTGGCCGCGTCCGTCCTCGGTGATGGGCGCGGTGCGCACAGAACGTGCGGGATGGTCGGCGGGGCCGGCGAGCTGGCGCACGAGCCGGTAGAAGGTGGCCTGGGCCGGCATCGGCACGCTGCCGCCGTGACGGTCCTGAAGGACCTGCGCGACCCGTGGCATCAGCGCGCTGATGGTGCCCTTGGAGCGGCCCCGCTGCTTGCGCAGCACGTCCTTGACTGCGGCGACCATCCTTTGGTCCTGCCGCCCGGTGGGGCTGGGGCCGCGGGTGGTGCGGTGGTCGACAAGCCCCCACAGGCCTTGCTTGCGGTAGGCGAGCCGCATGCGCTGCACCGTGGTGCGCGAGACCCGGCCGAACCCGAGCGCGGTCAGCTCCTGGGCCTTGGCCTGCTCCCGTTCGGCCAGCGTGTACCGCTCGGGGTCGTACTGCTCGCGCACTGCTCCTTCGCTGCCGGGCCCGCCAGGCAGGCCGCATTCGACTTCCCTGACGTGCCGCTGCCACGCCAGCGCCTTCTCACGCGCCGCGGCGGGGGGCGGTCTCGAACAGCCCCCACTGCGGGGCCGCTTGAGGCGCATCGGCCCCGACGACGGTGAAGCCGGGGTCGGCGAACAGATGCCCGGCGAGTACGGCCTGGCCGCCGCCGTCCGGCCCGACCAGATGGATGCTCTGCCCCGAAACGGCGACCACTTGCCACTTCATGCCACGGAAGCGGATGTGAGCACCGACCTTCACGGCCGGCCGGGCATTGCGCCGCACGCTCACCCGGCACCACCCGTCTTGCCCGGGTTGCTCCAGCCCCGCGGGCCGACGAGGACGCGTTCGTGCAGCGGCGTGTCCAGGCCGGCCGTCAGCTGTCCGTGCCACAGGGCGTGGAAAACGCAGGGGAGGACCTCGATCGGGTCGCCGACCGCTTCGGTGCCCTCGATCAGCGGCCGCGGCCGCGCGAACGCCTCCAGGACGGACTCCGTCAGTCCTGGCCGGCCGGCGTTGCGGGGGTGACGGTAGCCGGCCAGCCACTTCAGGTTGGCGGCCAGCACGTCGTCGAGCGGCGGCAGACGCCGGTAAGCCCAGCCGATGTCCGCGCACGCCTGCGCAACCGCCTCGGCGGCCTTCCTCGAGCGTTCCCCGCCCGCGCCCGCGTGGCCGGGGCAGTCGGCGAGCAGCGCGGTGCCGTCGGCACGCCGGGCGAACAGCTGCGGCACCCAGGAACGCACCCGCCCACGCCGGTCACGCCACAGCAGCCGTACCGGCCGCCCCGCCAGTCCCGTCACGTCAGGGTCGCGGTCCAGGACCATCAGCTGGGTGCGCATCGCGTTCGATCCGGCCGCTACATGCCGCCCGGTGGTCGCCGACCACCACAGGCCCGGTCCCCAGCGCCGCCCCGGGATGACCGGGAACGCTGACACCGGCGCCAGGTCCTCGAACGCCACGGTCATGGCGGCATCGGCCCACCGCTGCTGCACTGTCTGCCCCACCGGGTCAAGGAACACCGCCTCGAACCCGCCCACCTGGGCCACGCCCGCTCGCCCTTCCCGGCCCTGGGGACGGGTCATTCCTGTGCTGATCACCTGCGTCAGCCAAGCCGCGCCCGACCGCCCGGACAGCCGTTTTCAGTGTTTCTGCCACGAACGAGTGCCGTATCAGCTAACAGCCGACTTCTCCCTGGCGCACCGTGCTCAGCCGCCCTCCTCCCGCCCGTCCGCGGTCAGCATCTCCCGGAGCACCTCGACGGGCATGTCCACCCACCGGGCCACCTCCTGAAGCGGCACGCCGCCGTTGACTGCCGCCAGGGCAGTCC
The DNA here is from genome assembly GCF_040683715.1 of Streptomyces sp. NPDC093260. Taxonomy (NCBI): domain Bacteria; kingdom Bacillati; phylum Actinomycetota; class Actinomycetes; order Kitasatosporales; family Streptomycetaceae; genus Streptomyces; species Streptomyces sp. NPDC093260. Next base: position 6,014 of record NZ_JBFBEK010000026.1, on the reverse strand, counting down.
GTTTCCAGGCGTTCTCGATCAGGCCGGCGCTGTGACCGAGGCCGCGCAGCAGCCGCCGGGCGACGTCGGCAGTAGGACCGGTCTGCACCCCGCGCAGCTGCAGCAGCTGCTCCTGGACGCTGTCGAGCGTGCTGGTGATTAGCATGCGCTGCTCGGCGGGCACCGCAGCCCGCCACATCGTCCCCGACCCGGGCGCCTTCTTCTCCTTGCCCAGCACCCGCAACTGTCCGGCCATGGTCGCGGGCTGGTGCTCCTGGCGCAGCCACCACGGGTCATTGCCGTACCCGGGCGGCCCCCCGGCACCACGGCGAAGACGGATGACGCTGCCCATCCACGCCAGAAGCGGCCCGCCGTGGTCCGCCGCGGCCAGCGGCCCCAGCCAGGGCCGGCCGACCTGCTCACCGAGCCTGCGGCAGAACATCCCGTCGGCGGGCAGCGCCCGCGGCCGCCCGGCACCGCTGTCGGCCCACACCAGCTCCGCCATCACCGGGTCCAGCAGCGCCTCGGCCACCGCCACCACCTCCGGGAAGACAACCGCATCCCGCCCCACGATCCGCCACCGCTCCAGATCCTCTCCGGCATCCCCGCCCGCAACCTCATGCAGGCGCCGCGGCCAGATCGCCTCCCGCTCCCAGCCGTACGCCTGCTCCCACCACCGGGCCACCACCGCATACGCCAGCGCGAACACCCGCTCCGGCTCCGCACCCACCCGCACCGCCCGCCGCCCCACCGAGACCCACCGCCGCTGCGCCTCCACCACCTCCGGCAGGCCCCGCAGAGCGAGATGCTCCAGCGGCTGGTTGGCGTCCGCGTCCAGCAGCCACCGCCCATGCCGCGCGCACACCCGCTCCCACCTCGGCGCGTACCGCACCGCCCGGAGAGCCGTCCCCGTACGCCGCGCCGTGCACAGCCGGCAGCCGAACGCCACCGGACCGGCGACCGCGCCACCGACCCGCCACAGCCCCACCGGATCTTCATCCTCGGCGCGCAGCTTGGCGTCTTCTTCTCCCCAGGACGGCAACGCCCGTGCCAGCACGCCTTCCTCGACGCCGCACATGCCTGCCAGGAGCCGGCGTCCGGCCGCGCTCAGCAGCACCTCGGCATCGGCCCGTGCGCCTCCGCCCTCGTGCCCGGGCTGGTAGTTGCGCCAGTGCCAGCAGGACCGCAACGCCTTAGCTTCCAGCCCGTAGTGGCTCGCGACGCGGCAGATCAGCGACGAGGTCGTCTCTCTCTGCAGGGGAGCGGTCCGCAGGAGGACGGGGTTACGGGTCACTCCACCACAGTCTCGTGTTCACAGCCCGGGCGGACGTCTTCGCAAAAGATGCGCAACGTTCGGTCGGTCAGTCAGGGGGTCGTCGAGGAGGCGCACGTCACCCGTGCCGGTGAGAGTCGCCGGGGAGCCGCACGGTGTTGTTTTGCCGGTCGCGACCGCGCCCAGTACGTGCTGCGTACGCGAAATGCACGCTTCACGGCACGCCCGCTGCGCCTGGGCGGCTGATGCTCCACGGCTGTCAGGCCCACTGCACGCCGAGCTCCCGCAAGGCGTGGAGCTGCTCCGCTGTGAGTTTGCCGCGTCGCTGTTTGGTGTTGGAGATCCACACGCCGAGTCGGACCGGGACCGGCTCGGGTTCGCCGTCGACCGTGACCTCGATGACGGTGTTGCGGGGTACGGGCCGCCTGCCTTCGCGTTCGACCCACTGCGCCAGGGCCGCCAGTCCCCGCTGGAACGCCGCCTGTGCTTTGCTTCCGGCCTTCCTCGCTGCGCCTTGGGCGGCTGGTGCCGCAGCCGGTGCCTCGTCCGGTGTCACGCCCAGCCGGGTCAGTCGTTCCTGCTGTTCGGTGGTGAGCTGTTTCCAGGTGCTGGGCTGTTTCTGTCGTCGGAGCCAGCGTCCGAGGTCGTCGTTGTCGTGGAGGATGCCGGGTGCGATGTCGGGAAGCCGGCCGCCTGGTTCGTCGGCGGCGAGGTCGGCGAGGACCCGGTAGTGCCGTTGCCAGTTCAGCGGCCAGGGGCAGTTCCAGTCCGGGTCGATCGCGGTCAGCTGCTGCGCGCGCTCCGCCGCCCGCTCGGGGTCCTTTCCGAGGCCGCCCTTGCGGCGGAGGTTGGCCATGTGCTGCCCAACGGGTACCAGCCCCCCGGCCTCGCTCTCGCCCCACACCTGGTCCTGGCGGGGTGCGAGGTGGCCTGTGGCCTGCCGGTAGGAGCGGAGTGCGGCGAGTTTGTTCTCCCAGGCTTCTTCGCTGGGCTCCCAGACCATGCCTGCCTCGGGGGCGTCGAGGAGCTTCTTGCGCCGCGGTTCGAGTTCCCCGGCCCGTAGCGCTTTGCGCTGCTGGTGGACCCATCGCCCCAGCGGAAAGGCCTTCGTGACGCCGACCTCGGTCTCCGTGTCGTAGGGGACGGCGTGCAGCCCGGTGATCTCGTTTTCCTTCCGCCAGCGCAGCAGCGCCTGATAGCCCTCCAGCCAGACCAGGGATTCGGGCCGGTAGACGCGGGTGCGCAGGAACGCCGCGATCGTGGCCGCGTCGCGCGGGCTGGAGAAGTGGAGCAATGCGGACTCGACCGTACCGTCGGTGCCGCCCTCCCGGTCCTCGCCGGCGTCCCCGCCGCTGGTTGCGATGATCTGCCCGTCGGTGTCGCGCTGGATGTGGGTCTTGCGTTTGCCGCTGGTGAGCGCACGCGAGGCCAGCTGCTCGACGAGTCGTTCATCGTGGGAGCGCAGGCCCTGGAGGACAGCGACGAGCGGTCTAAAGCTCGCGGAGGCGATCATGTCGGTGGGGTCTTCGCCGGGCTCGAGGAAGACGGGCACGATGATCCGCGCGACCTTCGTGGAGCCATCGCGGTTGGGCCGCAGCGCGCGGCCGATGTTCTGCACGATCTCGACCTGTGAGCCGCGGGTGTCGGCGAAGCAGACCGCCTCCACGCCCCGCTCGCCGGTGATGTCGACGCCTTCCCCGAGGACGCGGCAGCTGGCGAGGAACGCCCGGTGGACGCGCCTACCCTCGGCGTCGATGCCGTTGGCGAACTGGCGGAGGGCTTCGCGTCGTTCGGTGACGAGGTGGTCGCCGCACAGCCACGCCGACCACACCCGCTCCGGCGGTACGTGCCGGCCGGCCTCGAGTTCGTAGAAGGCCGCGTCGATGGAGGACTTCGGCAGCTTGTCGGCGGCGGCCAGGTCCTCGTCGGTGGCGTCGTTGACGTACAGCGCGGCTGCCGTCTCGGGGAGCTTCTCCGCGAACGCGGCGGCTTCCTCGACCTTCTGGTGGAACGTCATGACGGTGCGCAGGTTGTACGCAGCGGCGTGCTCCAGGAGCGCCGTCTGCAGCAGCGCCAGACGCCGGCCCCGCCGGGCCTCCTCCGACTCCCCGACGATGGGGGAGGGGTCGTGGATCTCCAGGACGTCGATCTCGAACCCGGCGAGGATGCCCCGCTCGACGGCCTCCGCGAGCCCCAGTTCGGCGCCGGGAAGCCACGCACCGAAGGTGCCGTCCGGGTCGTCGGCCATGGTCGCGAGCTCCACCTCCTGGCCGTCCGGGCCCTTCTGCGGCCGGGGCACGGCGAGGATGCGCGGGGTCGCGGTCAGGTAGAGCCGGTAGTCGGCGGGGATGCGGGCGTTGTCGTGGATCGCCGCCCACGGCCGACCAAGATCACCCGCGGTCGAGTGGGCCTCGTCCACGATGGCGAGGTCGAACGGGGCCATCCGCTGGCCGTAGAGCCGTTCCCCGCCTGCCAGGGCGGCTTCCAGCGGCCCGCGGACCGTTCGCTGGCCGGTCGGGTCCTCCGGGTCCTCGCGGTCCACGAGGGAGGCGTAGGTGGCGAACACGACCACGGGCCCGGTTCCGGCCCACAGCGCGAGCTGGATCGCATTCGTGGTGGTGCGCACCCCCAGCGAGCCCAGCACCGGGTCGTTCTCCAGCGAGCACACCGCCACCATCGGCGCCCGATGCCCGACCGCCCGCCACGCCTGGGCGGTCTGTGCGAGCAGGTCCAGGGTGGGCACGGTCACGAGGATCCGCCCGCTAGGGAAGCACTCCAGCGCGCTCGCGGCTGCCGTGATCGTCTTGCCCGATCCGGTGGCGGACACCAGCGTGCCCCGGGCCCCCTCAGCAGGCACGGAAGATCTTGCAAAGAATTTGACCCATTCCCGAATACTCGTTTTCTGGGTCACCTGATGTTCCCGGAGGCTGATCACAGAATTCATCCTTTTCTTTTCCCGGGTGGCATCAGGTTCCTCCACCACGACCCCGACGAGGCAGCGGACGCGCCAGAGGCAAAGGCGGGGCGGGGGTACCTGTCGATCCCGCCGCGTGCGGGCAGCTCGTCCTCGAAGTCGCAGGCCGCTACGGCCTTGAAGCCACCGTGCCACAGCGCTTCGAGCACGGCTGTGACGGCCTGCACCACCTCGTCCGGCGCTCCTGCCAGGGCCTCGCACTCCAGCACGGTCGGCCACTGAAGGAAGTCGGAGGGGTGGGCGTGCCGGCCGGTGGCGTAGTCGTTGTGCTCGCCTTCCACGCGCACCGGCCCGACGGTCAGCTCCGGACCGCTGTCCTCGAGGCCGAGGGCGTCTCGAAGCCGGCTCACAATCCGCGGGGCGGCTACCGCGTCCACGTAGATCGAGGCGTCGCTGTAAGGGGAGTCCGGGCCGAGGCGCAAAGACCCGCGATCATTCATCACGCGCACTCCCTAGAGTTTCCGCCGGTACGAGGGCGAGGAAGCACGATGTGTTCACCGGCCGAAGCGGCCCTTCTTGGGAGGTTCGGCAGGGACCAGCTCCTGCACGTGAACAAGTTCCGCCACGCGGATGTTCAGGTGCTCGGTGTATGTGGTCGGTGACTTGTCGCCCTTCGCCCAGGACGACTCGGTCAGCTCCACAAGCCAGCTCGTCGGTGACGTACGGAAGACCAACCGGCCGCACGGGTCGGAGGCAGTGCTGCGCCACGGGGGGCGGGTACGGGCGGTCTCCTCAGCGCGCGCAAGAGCCTCCTCCTCTCCGCCCTCGACGGAGATCTTGTCCACCAGGCTCCACTCCCCGTACTTGACCCGCTCCACCAGCACGTACCAGCCCACCATCCCGCTCCTCCCTGAGTACGGTGACCACCGTCATGCTCAGCTCGACTGATATCCAGGTGATCGGCCGCTGCCTGCGCAAAGTACCGAGGCTATTGTGTCTCCCGACCTGCTACCGGGTGTCCCCGCTCTACGCCAATGCTACATGCTGCATCACATCGAGATGCGGACTTGCGAGACCCCTCGACCAGTCCCTGCCACAAAATCCCCCGTGGCTCCGATGGCCATCGTGCATCGGGGTACACGGTGCCGCATGGCACCGAAGACCGAACGCATCCAGTTCCTGCGGGCCGTGCGGCAACTGCGCCGTATCCGCTCCTTCTACGCTGCGGCCATTCTGCTGTGGACAGGATCCGCCCTGTGGACCAGTTGGCAGGCACCCGGGAGCCGGCAGATGTGGGTGTCCGTCCTCCTCGTGGCCGTCTTCACCGTACTGCTCGTCACCGCGAGCCTGTCCCTGCGGCGTCTCGCCGCTCCCGCCACGGGTCGGCCCGTGCACCACGCTGCCCCGTACAAGCTGCCAAGCACCCGCCGTCCCACTCACGCCTGAGAGCCCGTCACCCTGCTCACGAGTCAGCCAGACCCAAGCCGCGCGCCCGCTTGAGGCGGGGTCATGTGGCCTGTTGACAGCCCGTGGGACCGAACCACACAAGCCCCCCGTTCTTGCAGGCGCCCGGGCCGCAGGCCCGCTGGCCGGCCCGCGCAGCGGGTCCGGCCTTCGTGGCGCACAGCGCCACCAGGTGGCTGGAGCGCAGCGGAGGCCACCCGGGGCCGAAGGCCCCACAGCTCCGGGAGCGCAGCGGACGGAGCATCACCCGACTTGCGCAGCAAGTCGGGTGAGCGGGACGCGCAGCGTCCCGCCAGCGCTCCCGCGGAGCGGGAGCGCAACACCCGCGCGCAGCGCGGGTGTTCGCTTGCCCATCGCGCAGCGATGGGGTACCCGCTCCGCGGG
>NZ_JBFBEK010000025.1:0-112393 GCF_040683715.1 Streptomyces sp. NPDC093260 | reverse complement strand
TCCGACTCTACCAGATCTTCCCGACCCGATTTCCTCGGCGCTTTCCAGGTTCCCGCTTCCGCGTTTCCCTTTCCGGCGGTTCCGACTCTATCAGAACTTTTCAGTTCCGATTCCCGGTCGGCGGGGGCGCCTTGGGCTTCTCGACTTTCGCCTGTCGGCCTTTCGACATTCACTACGCTAGCCGATTCCCGTTCCGATTCATAATCGGTGTCCGCAGGTTCTAATTCCGACGTGCGGGCACGTCGTTGTCGACCCCGCGGAGGGGCTGTCAGTAGGTAGTGGAGTGGCCGCTCCGGCTGCAGGCGATCGCCGTACCCGGTTCAGCGGCTCGGGATACATTACGCACCTTCTGCGGCCGAGTCAACTCGGCGTCGCCGGGGCACGTGCGCGCGGTACGGACTCACCGTCGGGTCGTCGGCGACCCAGTAGCGCCACGGGTGGACGTCACCGTTGCCGCCCTCGCCGGCGACCCCGGTGCGCGGTCCGTTGCGTACCTGGTCGGCGGGGACCGGCGTGCCCCGCACGATCCGGATCGGGGTGTCCCCGGGGGCGCAGGCGTCTGCCCCGTCGAGGGCACGGTCCACGTCGAGGGCGGTGGCGAGGCGGGCCGGCCCCTTGGCCAGTGCCTTGTCGCTGCGGGCGGAGGCCCGGCGCAGTCGGGCCAGCTCGGCGCCCTCGACGATCTCGCCGGCGCGCAGCAGCACTCCGCTCGCCTGTCCCTCCGGTCCGCACACCAGGTTCATGCAGTGCCACATGCCGTAGGTGAAGTAGACGTAGACGTGGCCGGGGGGACCGAACATCACGCCGTTGCGGGTGGTGCGGCCGCGGTAGGCGTGGGAGCCGGGGTCGTTCGGGCCGTCGTAGGCCTCCACCTCGGTCAGGCGCAGGGCGATCGGGCCGTCCGGGGTCGTACGGACCAGGACGCGGCCGAGGAGGTCGGGGGCGACCTCCAGAACGGGGCGGTCGAAGAACTCTCTGGGCAGGGGCGTACGGTCCGAGGGCGCGATCATGGCTTCCGAGCGTAGTCCAGACGGGTGCGTTTCAAGGACTGGTCAAAGATCCGCGGGCTTGCCAGGGTGGGGCGCGGAACCGGTCACGGCCGGGTCGCGTTTGTAGGTAGGGCAGGAGCCCCACTTCGTACGAGGGAGAGTCATGGCGTTCAAGAAGCTGCTCGCGAGTCTCGGAGCCGGCGGGGCGTCCGTCGAGACGGAGCTGCACGAGGTCAACGTCGTGCCGGGCGGGGTGGTCCAGGGCGAGGTGCGGATCCAGGGCGGGTCCGTGAACCAGCAGATCGAGGGGCTCTCGGTCGGCCTGCAGGCCAAGGTCGAGGTGGAGAGCGGCGACGAAGAGTACAAGCAGGACATCGAGTTCACCAAGGTGCGGCTCGGTGGCGCCTTCGAGCTGCAGGCGGGCGCGGTGCACGCGGTGCCGTTCGGGCTCGAGATCCCGTGGGAGACGCCGGTCACGATGATCGACGGCCAGGCGCTGCGCGGCATGAACATCGGCGTGACCACGGAGCTGGCGATCGCGCGTGCGGTGGACTCCGGCGACCTGGACCCGGTCAACGTGCACCCGCTGCCGGCGCAGAAGGCGATCCTGGACGCCTTCATCCAGCTGGGCTTCCGCTTCAAGCACGCGGACCTGGAACGCGGTCACATCCGCGGGACGCGGCAGCAGCTGCCGTTCTACCAGGAGATCGAGTTCTACCCGCCCTCGGAGTACCGGGGGCTGAACGAGGTGGAGCTGAGCTTCGTGGCCGACGAGCACGCGATGGACGTGGTGCTGGAGATGGACAAGAAGCCCGGTCTGTTCAGCGAGGGCAGCGACACCTACCGCTCCTTCCAGGTGGGCCTGCACGACTACCAGGCCACCGACTGGTCGGCCTACCTGCACCAGTGGATCTCCGAGGTCGGCAGCAAGCGCAGCTGGTTCTAGTGGTTCTAGGCTCGGGGCGGGGATTCCGCAGGCGGGATCCCGACGCGACGATCCAGGAGGTACCGAGGTGCCCGAGCTGAACAGGCGACCGCTCCCCCACGACTTCCATCCGCCCGTGCCGTCCTTCACGGTCACGAGCGACGACGTCCGGGAAGGGGCGACGCTCAAGGACGCTCAGGTCCAGGCGGCGGGTAACACCTCGCCGCAGCTGCGCTGGGAGGGTTTCCCGTCCGGGACGAAGAGCTTCGCCGTCACCTGCTACGACCCGGACGCCCCGACGGGCAGCGGGTTCTGGCACTGGGTGGTGTTCGACATCCCGGCCTCGGTGACGGAGCTGCCGGCGGGTGCGGGCGGCGGGAAGTTCGAGGGTCTGCCCGAGGGCGCGGTGCACGCGCGCAACGACTACGGGACGAAGGACTTCGGCGGCGCCGCCCCGCCGCCCGGCGACGGCCCGCACCGGTACGTGTTCACGGTGTACGCCGTCGACCAGGAGAAGCTCGGCCCGGACTCGGACGCCTCCCCGGCCGTGGTGGGCTTCAACCTGCGGTTCCACACGCTGGCGCGCGCTCAGCTGATCGGTGAGTACGAGGTGCCCGCCGAGGGCTGACGTGTCCCCTCGCCCGGTTCGGTGTTCACCGGACGTTTGCCCGTCTCCGGTCATGGAAGTGATCGGGGGCGGGCAGTTTTATTGCGTTGTCCATCTCGGCGTGCCCGTCCAGAGTTGATCCGAGCCCGCCGGGGGGTGGGCAGGTGCACACGGGAGGTGGGCCGGATGCGGGACACGCTGGTGCTGAACGCGAGCTTCGAGCCGCTGTCGACGGTGACGTTGAACCGAGCCGTCGTGCTGGTGCTCCAGGACAAGGCCGTCGTGGAGCAGGCCCACCCCGAACTGCGGATGCGCGGGGCCGAGGTGGACATCCCGGCGCCCCGCGTCATACGGCTGTGCCGGTACGTACGGGTGCCGTTCCGAAGACAAGCGCCGTGGTCGAGGCGGGGTGTGCTGGTGCGGGACCGGCACCGGTGCGCGTACTGCGGCGGCCGGGCGACGACCGTGGACCACGTGGTGCCGCGCTCGCGGGGCGGGCAGGACACCTGGCTGAACACGGTGGCCTCCTGCGCGGCCGACAATCACCGCAAGGCCGACCGGACTCCCGAGCAGGCGGGGATGCCGTTGTTGTGGGAGCCGTTCGAGCCGACTCCCGCGGATGCGATGTTGTTCGCCCTGGGAGCGGATGACCGTGCTTCGCTGCCGGAGTGGCTGGTGCGGGACGCGGCGTGATCTGTCGCCGGGGGGCGTTGTGCCGCTCGTCGGGTGCGGGTTCCGTGTGGCTGAGCGCGCAGTTCCCGTGCCCCTTGGGGGGTGGTTCCCCGCGCCCCTTGAGGGTGGGGGCGGGGGACGTCGGTTCGCGGCGTCAGTCGATGCGGGGCTTTTCGCGGCGTTCCGCGGGGTTGTTGCGGCCGTCGTTCTGGGGCGGGACCGTGGTGCCACCGCCTCCGTTGCCGCCTGAATTGCCGCCGAACGAGCCGAAGTTGCCCATCGCGCCGGAGAGGCCCTTGAGGGCGTCGCCGATCTCGCTGGGGACGATCCAGAGCTTGTTTGCGTCGCCCTCGGCGATCTTCGGGAGCATCTGGAGGTACTGGTAGGACAGCAGCTTCTGGTCCGGGTCGCCGGCGTGGATGGCTTCGAAGACCGTACGGACCGCCTGGGCCTCGCCCTCCGCCCGCAGGGCGGCGGCCTTGGCCTCACCCTCGGCGCGCAGGATCTGTGACTGCTTCTCGCCCTCGGCGCGCAGGATCTCGGACTGCCGGACGCCTTCGGCCTGGAGGATCGCGGCGCGCTTGTCACGGTCGGCGCGCATCTGCTTCTCCATCGAGTCCTGGATGGAGGTCGGCGGCTCGATCGCCTTCAGTTCGACGCGGTTGACGCGGATGCCCCATTTGCCGGTGGCCTCGTCGAGGACGCCGCGCAGGGCGGCGTTGATCTCCTCGCGGGAGGTGAGGGTGCGCTCCAGGTCCATGCCGCCGATGATGTTGCGCAGGGTGGTGACGGTGAGCTGCTCGATGGCCTGGATGTAGCTGGCGACCTCGTAGGTGGCGGCCCGGGCGTCGGTCACCTGGTAGTAGATGACGGTGTCGATGTTGACGACGAGGTTGTCCTGGGTGATCACCGGCTGCGGCGGGAACGGCACGACCTGTTCACGCAGGTCGATGCGGTTGCGGATGGTGTCGATGAACGGGACGACGATGTTGAGGCCCGCGTTCAGGGTCCGCGTGTAGCGGCCGAATCGCTCCACGATGGCAGCGCTGGCCTGCGGGATGACTTGGATCGTCTTGATCAGGGCGATGAAGACCAACACCACCAGAACGATCAGGACGATGATGACCGGTGCCATCGTTGCTTCCCGTACCCTTCTCCGCCTCGGCGCTTTCGGAAGATCTTATGGGCTGACGGCCGTTGAAGATCTTGCTGTCGAGTCTGACAGACCCTCACGTGCCGTGTGGGGTGTTCGGGGCAGTCACATGACGATGGCGGTCGCCCCCTCGATGTCCACGACGTCGACTTCCGCGCCCACGTCGTAGGCGTCGCCGGTGCCGAGCGAACGGGCGGACCAGATCTCCCCGGCGAGCTTGATCCGGCCGCCGGAGCCGTCGACGCGTTCCACCACGACGGCCCGCTTTCCCTTCAACGCGTCGATCCCGGTGGCCAGTTGGGAGCGCTGTCGGCTCTGCCGGGCGGCGATGGGCCGGACGACGGCGATGAGGGCGACCGAGACGACGACGAAGGTGAGCACCTGGGCGACGACACCGAGACCGAAGCCGGCCACGACCGCGGCGGCGACGGCTCCGACGGCGAACATGCCGAACTCCGGCATCGCGGTCACGACGAGCGGGATTCCGAGCGCGGCCGCGCCGACGAGCCACCACACCCATGCGTCGATGTCGTTCACATGGTCATGGTAGGGCCGGGGGCCCTGCGACGGACAGGGCGCACGGGGGGCGGCTCACGGCGAAGGGCCGCCGCGCGATGGGGTGTTCGGGATTCCGCGGTCCGGTCCGGCCGGTTCAGTCCGGCCGGTTCACCGCCGGACCGGGGGGCGGGGTCAGGACAGCGGGAGGCCCTGGGCGGTCCAGCGGTCGCCGATCTGCTCGACGACGAGCGGAAGGCCGAAGCAGAGGGAGAGGTTGCGGGAGGTGAGCTCCAGCTCCAGGGGGCCGGCGGCGAGGACCTTGCCCTGACGGATCATCAGGACGTGGGTGAAGCCGGGGGCGATCTCCTCGACATGGTGGGTGACCATGATCATCGAGGGGGCGATGGGGTCGCGGGCCAGCCGGCCGAGACGGCGGACCAGGTCCTCGCGGCCGCCGAGGTCGAGGCCGGCGGCGGGCTCGTCCAGGAGCAGCAGCTCGGGGTCGGTCATCAGGGCACGGGCGATCAGGGTGCGCTTGCGCTCGCCCTCGGACAGGGTGCCGAAGCGGCGGTCGAGGTACTCGGTCATGCCGAGGCGGTCGAGGAAGGCGCGGGCGCGCTGCTCGTCGATGTCCTCGTACTCCTCCTGCCAGCCGGCGGTCATGCCGTAGGCGGCGGTCAGCACGGTCTGCAGGACGGTCTGGCGCTTGGGGAGCTTCTCGGCCATGGCGATGCCGGCCATGCCGATGCGGGGGCGCAGCTCGAACACGTCGGTGCCGGGCCTGCCGAGGGTCTCGCCGAGGATGGTGGCGGTGCCCTGGCTGGGGTACAGGTAGCTGGAGGCGACGTTCAGGAGGGTGGTCTTGCCGGCGCCGTTGGGGCCGAGGATGACCCAGCGCTCGCCTTCCTTGACCGACCAGGAGACCTGGTCCACCAGAGCCCGGCCCTCGCGGACCACGGATACGTCCTGAAGCTCCAGAACATCGCTCATGAGCGCGTTGTCTCCCCTTGCAGTGTGCCGCCGGTCTCGGCTGTCGCGTACGCCTGTGGCTCGGTCCGCCGCGCCGGTGGGCGCAGCCCCCACCGAATCTACGCCACGGGACGGGCGGGCCGTTCCATCGGTCGGTCCTTAGGGTGGGGGCATGCTCTCGGAACCGCGCTCTGGACGCCTCGCCGCTTGGGGAAATGCCTTTCTTGCCGGACTTGTCTCACCGGATGACGCCGTGCTCGCCGTCGTGGGCGAGGACGCCGTCCACCGGGTGGTGGGGCTGCCCGGGGAACCGGAGCCCGTCGGGCTGACGCTCGCGCTGGGGCGGCTGCGGGGGTTGGGGGCACAGGCGCTGCGGGTGGCGCTGCCCGCGCCGGGGCATCCGCTGGGGGCTGAGCGGTCCGCCGGAGTTCAACGCGCGGGCGCTGGAGGCGGAGGAGGCGGTGATCTGTCACGGAGCCGCGTGGGGACTGGTGCCGGAGGTGACGGAGGCCGGGCCCGAGGGTGATGTGCACGTCGAGGTGGTGTGGCGGGCGCTGCCGGTGCGGGAGGCTCCGCCGGCCGATGTGCCGTCGTTGGGTGAGGCGGAGCGGGAGCTGGCGGAGGCGCTGCGGGAGGCGACCGAGGTGCTGGCGCGGCTGGACGTGGCCGGGTCGGGGCCGGTGGCCGAGGCGGCGATCGACGCGTACCGGGCTCGGGCGGAGCGGGGGCGGGAGGTGCTGGCGCCCGGGTATCCGCCCCGGGCGGTGCGGGTGCTGGAACTGGCGCAGCGGGTGGGGCTGCTGGTGTCGCTGGCGTACGGGAACGGGCACGGGGGTGCGGTGAGCGCGTCCGAGATGGCGGCGCGGGGGGCCGCGTTGCGGCCGGTGGAGCGGACGGCTCGGCGGGCGCAGGTCGCCGCGTACAACTCCGTTGTGGAGGAGCGGGAGAAGAGGGTGCGGTGAGGGGGCTTCCGAGGGGGCGGTGAGCCTCGGGACGGGCGGTGCCCGGCGGTATGTGTTTGGGTGCGGGCGTCGATCGGGGCGGCGCCCGGAGATACGTGGCTTCGGACGCGCGGCGAGCTGGACCGGCGCCCGGAGGGGGCGCGGCAGGCGAGGTACGCGGCCCGGCGTGTACGGAGTGCCTCCCCCGAGCTCTTCGAGCAGCGGGACTCCCAGCCCACCCGTGCCGCCCCAGGCGGCACGCATGCCCGCGGGACGGGGGACGAGAGGCGGGGGTGGGGTACGCCAGACGCCCGTGCCGCTCGGTTGTCGTCGCGGCTTTCGCAGCGCGTGTCCGCGCGGTGTGCCGAGGGGACGGCAGCGGCCGCCTGGAGGGGGACGAGAGGGCCCGGGGTCGGACACGCCCTGCGGTGGCATGGGCCCGCGGGGTAGTACGAGGACGAGACTGACGTCATGCACCGGGTGACTCGGCTCAGGGCCGCGGCCCCGGACGGGCGCGGGAGGCCGCGGCAGCGCCGGCCTGGCCAAGGGCCGGACGGCGGCCGGCCCCGCGCTTGCCGGTCGGCGGCCGGAGTGGCGGCCCGGGCCGGACGGTAGCGGCCCGCGCGTGTCGGCTCGCGGCCGGAGTGGGGAGGCGTGGCTCGGCGCAGGGGGCGTGGGGTGGGCCTCCCGGTGGGGGCCGGGAGGCCCTGGGCTCAGTGGTTGAGGCCGAGGTTGCCGAAGGCGGGGTTCAGGACGCCGATGACGTTGACGCTGTTGCCGACGGCGTTGACCGGGACGTGGACCGGGGCCTGGACGACGTTGCCCGAGAGGACGCCCGGGGAGGCGGTGGCGGCGCCGGCCGCGCCGCTGGCGGCGGAGGCCATTCCGGCGCCCGCGGCCACGAGCCCGCCGGTCACCATCGTCACGGCCACTGCCTTCTTCAGGTTCTTCACTTCTGAGCCTTCCTGGTGATCGCGCCGCGGCAGTCGCCGCGGTACGCCCTGGAGAACGGCCGGGCCCGCGGAAGGTTGCGCCATCCGGGGGACATTCCCACGACGGTATGAATCTCAGCCCGGAGGACCCGCCGGGTCAGTCCGTCACCCCGTGGCGTACGGCCCACAGCGCGGCCTGTGTGCGGTCCGCCAGGTCGAGCTTCATCAGGATGTTCGACACATGGGTCTTGACCGTCTTCTCGGACAGCACCAGCGCACGGGCGATCTCCCGGTTGGAGCGGCCGTCCGCTATCAGGCCGAGGACCTCCCGCTCCCGTTCCGTCAGGGTGCCGCCGCGTCCCAGCCCGGACTGCGCCTCCTCCTGGGACAGCAACGCGCCCGCGACCTCCGGCTGGAGCAGGACGTGTCCGGCGTGCACGGACCGGATGGCGCTGGCCAGGGCCTGCGGGTCCACGTCCTTGTAGACGTACCCGGCGGCGCCCGCCCGCAGGGCCGGGACCACCGTGCGCTGCTCGGTGAAGCTGGTCACGATCAGCACCCGCGCGCCGTTGCCGAGGTCGCGCAGCCGGCGCAGCGCCTCGACGCCGTCCAGGACGGGCATCTTCACGTCCATGAGGACGACGTCGGGGCGCAGCTCCTCGGCGCGGGCGACGCCCTCCGCGCCGTCCCCGGCCTCACCGACGACCTCGATGTCGTCCTGCACCTCCAGGAAGGTGCGCAGCCCCCGGCGGACCACCTGGTGGTCGTCGACGACCAGCACCCTGATCGCATCAGCCACCGGGCACCTCCATCTCGATCACGGTGCCCTTGCCGGGCGCCGATTCCACGGTCAGCGTGCCGCCGGCCCCGCCGGCCCGGTCGCGCATCGACACCAGCCCGAGGTGGCGGCCCGCGCCGCGCACGGCGTGCTGGTCGAAGCCGCTGCCGTCGTCGGCGACGCGCAGCACCGCGCCGCAGCCGCGGCGCTCCAGGGTGACGTCCACGTGCTCGGCACCCGAGTGCCGCAGCGCGTTGTGCAGGGCCTCCTGGGCGACGCGCAGCACGGCCTCCTCCTGCGCGGCGGGCAGTGCGCGGACACCGTGGGCGGTGAAGGTGACGCGCGCGCTGTGGGCGCGGTCGAGGACCTGGATCTGGGTGCGCAGGGTGGCGACGAGGCCGTCCTCGTCGAGTGCGGCGGGGCGCAGCTCCACGACGGCGGCCCGCAGTTCCTCGGCGGCCTCGGCGGCGAGCGCGGCCACCTGCTGGAGCTCCCCCTTGGCGCGGGCCGGGTCGCGGTCGACCAGGGCGGCGGCGGCCTGCGCGGTCAGGCGCAGGGAGAACAGCTTCTGGCTGACCGCGTCGTGCAGCTCGTGAGCGAGACGGGAGCGCTCCTCGGCGATGGTCAGCTCACGGCTTCGCTCGTAGAGGCGGGCGTTGGTGAGGGCGATGGCGGCGTGCTGGGCGAGGAGGGCGAGCAGGTCCTCGTCCTCCTGGGTGAAGCCGCAGCCGCCCGCCGGCTTGGCGCAGCGCTTGTTCGCCAGGAAGAGCGCCCCGATGACCTCGTCGCCGTCGCGGATCGGCAGGCCGAGGAAGTCGGACATGTCGGGGTGGGCGGCCGGCCAGCCCTCGAAGCGCGGGTCCTGGCGCACGTCGGCCAGCCGCTCGGCCTCCGCCTGGTGCAGCATCGCGGCGAGGATGCCGTGCTGGCGCGGGAGCGGGCCGATGGCCCGCCACTGCTCCTCACTGACCCCGTCGACCACGAACTGGGCGAAGCCGCCGTGGTCGTCCGGCACGCCGAGGGCGGCGTACTGCGCGTCGAGCAGCTCACGGGCGGAGGCGACGATCGTCTTGAGGACGTCGCGCACCTCCAGGTGCCTGCTCATGGCCAGCAGCGCGGAGCTGACCGCGGTGAGGCCGGACCGGGGGCCTTGGCTCATGCCCTCAAGGTACCGGCGGGGTCCGACAGCGCGGATCGGCCCTGTGGCGGCGTCGCCCCGGGCCGCTGGACCTAGGTCCAGGGCCCCGGCCTCGGTCCCGGCCCGCGGCCTCGGTCCGCCCCGGTGTCCGGGGGGCTCCGGGGCGTCCGGGGGGCTCCGGGGCGTCCGGGGTCGTTGCCGGGCTGTGCGGGAGCCTCCGGACACCCCCGTCGGAATCCGCTCACCGAGAGCATTGCAATGGCAACTTCCCGTAAGGAAGAACCGCTCCCGATGTGAGGACCCGCATAGGACGCACGTCACGTACGAAGGGGCATAGGAGACAAAGACCCCTGGATGAACGGGGCAGATAGCCCATTCTGTCCTGTTTTATGTGTTCCTGATCCACTATCCGGCTTCGTACGTCACACCTTTGCCACGAGATTTTGCGCGAGCTAAGAATTGCACTCGTCGCTCAGCGCCGCGGGTTTTCCGCTCGCGGCGTTCGTGTGGGTAGACCCCCTCCCGCAGTCCGGAGAGCGACCTCCGCGCTACTCGAAGAGGTCCATTTCGCATGTCCAAGAACTTCAGTTTCATCCGCGGTAGTCGTGCTCTGACCAAGACCCAGAAGCTCGCCGCCGCCGGTATCACCACGCTCGGCGCCGCCGCCATCGCCGTCTCCGCCGCCGTGCCCGGCGAGGCCCAGACCACCGTCGCCGCCGACACCGCCGCGGCCCCGGTCTCGGTCGCCTCGCAGCCGGTCAAGGACGTCAAGGCCAGCGTGACCGACCGGCTCGCCGGCGACAGCCTGAAGGTCCAGGCGATCGCGGCCCAGAAGCAGGCCGCCGCCAAGGAGAAGGCCGCCGTGGCCGTCAAGAAGGCCGCCGCCCAGCGCAAGGCCCAGGCCGCACACCACGCCAAGCAGGCCGCCGGCCGCTCCGCGCAGCGTCCGCAGATGCAGACGGTCGCCGCGTCGAAGACCTACGGCGACAACCTGAACGGCTGGATCCAGCAGTCGCTGGACATCATGAAGCAGCACAACATCCCGGGCTCCTACAGCGGCCTGCACCGCAACATCATGCGGGAGTCCTCGGGCAACCCGCGCGCGATCAACCTGTGGGACGTCAACGCCGTCAACGGCATCCCCTCGAAGGGTCTGCTGCAGGTCATCGACCCGACCTTCCGCACGTACCACGTCCCCGGCACCTCGTGGAACATCTACGACCCGGTCGCCAACATCACCGCCGCCTGCAACTACGCCGCCCACCGGTACGGCTCGATGGACAACGTCAACAGCGCGTACTGAGGTCGGCGCGGACCTCTGACAGACGCGGAAGGGCGGCACCGGTCGGGTGCCGCCCTAGGCGTAGCAGGGGACTTCGTGTGACCCGCGCTACTTGCGCATGACCTCCGGCTCGTGGCGCCGCAGGAAGCGGGCCACCAGGAAGCCGCAGACCGCGCCGAGCGCGAGCAGCGCGACCATGTCGATGCCCCAGGCCGAGACCGTATGGTCCCAGAGCGGATCGGTGCTGGTCGGGTCGTCGGTGTTCGGGGCGATGTTGTTGAAGTCCAGCGTGGCGCCAGCGGCGGCGACGGCCCAGCGCGACGGCATCAGATACGAGAACTCGTTCACGCCGAGCGTGCCGTGCAGCGTGAACAGGCAGCCCGTGAACACCACCTGGATGATCGCGAACATCACCAGCAGCGGCATCGTCTTCTCGGCCGTCTTCACCAGCGACGAGATGACCAGGCCGAACATCATCGAGGTGAAGCCGAGCGCCATGATCGGCAGGCACAGCTCCAGCAGCGTGCCGTTGCCCAGGACCAGGCCCTTCTCGGGGATCTCCCGGCTGGAGAAACCGATCACGCCGACCAGCAGGCCCTGGAGCACCGTGACCACGCCGAGCACGACCACCTTGGACATCAGGTACGCCGAGCGCGACAGGCCGGTCGCCCGCTCCCGCTCGTAGATGACCCGTTCCTTGATCAGCTCGCGGACCGAGTTCGCGGCGCCCGCGAAGCACGCGCCGACCGCGAGGATCAGCAGCACCGTGGTGGCCGTGCCGTTCGGGACGTGCAGGCCCGTCTTGGGGTTGACCGGGTTGACCAGCAGGCCCCGGTCGTGGTCGATGAGCAGGCTGACCGCGCCGAGCACCGCCGGCAGGATCACCGTCAGCGCCAGGAAGCCCTTGTCGGAGGCGATCACCGAGACGTACCGGCGGATCAGGGTCAGCAGCTGCGAACCCCAGCCCTGCGGCTTGGGCGGCTTCATGGCCTGCGGCGGGGGCATGGGTACGGACTGCGCGGCCACCGAGTCGATGTCCGCGGCGTACATCTGGTAGTGCTGCGAGCCCTTCCAGCGGCCCGCCCAGTCGTAGTCCCGGTAGTTCTCGAAGGCGGAGAACACATCGGCCCAGCTGTCGTAGCCGAAGAAGTTCAGCGCCTCCTCGGGCGGGCCGAAGTAGGCGACGGAACCGCCCGGCGCCATCACCAGCAGCTTGTCGCAGATCGCCAGCTCGGCCACCGAGTGGGTGACCACGAGCACGGTGCGGCCGTCGTCGGCCAGGCCCCGCAGCAGCTGCATGACATCGCGGTCCATGCCCGGGTCGAGGCCGCTGGTCGGCTCGTCCAGGAAGATCAGCGACGGCTTGGTCAGCAGCTCCAGGGCGACCGAGACGCGCTTGCGCTGGCCGCCGGAGAGCGAGGTGACCTTCTTGTCCTTATGGATGTCGAGCTTCAGCTCGCGCAGCACCTCGTCGATCCGGGCGTCTCGCTCGGCCGCCGTGGTGTCGGCGGGGAAGCGGAGCTTGGCCGCGTACTTCAGCGCCTTCTTGACCGACAGCTCCTTGTGCAGGATGTCGTCCTGCGGGACCAGGCCTATGCGCTGGCGCAGCTCGGCGAACTGCTTGTAGAGGTTCCGGTTGTCGTAGAGGACCTCGCCCTGGTCGGCGGGCCGGTAGCCGGTGAGCGCCTTGAGCAGGGTCGACTTGCCGGAACCGGACGGTCCGATGACCGCGATCAGCGACTTCTCCGGGACGCCGAAGGAGACGTCCTTGAGGATCTGCTTGCCGCCGTCGACCGTGACGGTGAGGTGGCGGGCGGAGAAGGACACCTCGCCGGTGTCGACGAACTCCTCCAGCCGGTCGCCGACGATCCGGAACGTCGAGTGGCCGACGCCGACGATGTCACTGGGGCCGAGCGTCGCCGAGCCGCCCTTGGGGATCGGCTGGCCGTTGACGTACGTGCCGTTGTGCGAACCGAGGTCGCGGATCTCCATACGGCCGTCGGGCGTCGCGTGGAACTCGGCGTGGTGGCGCGAGACCTGGAGGTCGGAGACGACCAGGTCGTTCTCCAGCGCACGGCCGATGCGCATCACGCGGCCGAGGGAGAACTGGTGGAACGTGGTGGGGCTGCGGTCGCCGTGGACCGGCGGCGCCCCCGCACCGACACCGGGCCCGCCCTGCTGCTGGTGCGGGATCGACGGCGCCGGCGGCTGCGCGTGCGCCTGCTGCCAGTCGGCCGGTGCGGCCTGCCGTTGCGCGACGGGCGGCTGCTGCGCCCAGCCGGCGTTCGCGCCCTGCGCGGCGACGGCGGCCGCGGCGGCCGACAGGTTCAGCCGCGGCCCGTCGGTCGCGTTGCCGAGGTGGACGGCCGAGCCCGGGCCGATCTGCACCTGCTGGACGCGTTGTCCCTGCACGAACGTGCCGTTGGTGCTGCCGTGGTCCTCGATGACCCAACTGCGGCCGTCGAAGCCGACGGTGGCGTGGCGCCAGGAGACCCTGGCATCCTCGAACACGATGTCGCCCTGGGGATCGCGTCCCAGGGTGTAGCGCCTGGACGGGTCGAGCGTCCAGGTCCGTCCATTGGTTTCCAGTACGAGTTCCGGCACTCCATGCCCCACTGAGTTGTCCCCCGAGTTACCCCCGTCACAGGGAGTGTAGGGATGTCGAACATCGTGAGGAACTATTTCAGGCTCGGCCCTCTGACCGAAAGCCGGGCCTTGTCATGAGTGGGTAACGCCCGCTCGACTTCCGTTGCACCGCCGGGGGTTGAAAACCGGGCGGAGAGTGGTATTCCCACCCGAGGGGGACCGGCGCGGCGGCCGTGCCGCGCCGCGGATCGGGGGGTCTGCCATGAGTGCTGCCACGGCGGTCGAGGACGGCGGGCGCGGTGCGCGCCCGCCGTGGCGGCACGTCCTGCTGTCCGCCGTCTCCTGCGTGAGCTGGACGTTGACCGGCATGGCCGGCACGGCCGCGCTCGGGCTGCACCTGCTGCGCGCGGACGCCGCCGGTTCGCTCGGCCCGATGACCGCCGCGGCGGTGGCCCTGGGGGCCGGCGGCACGGTGCGGCCCTCGGGCGACGTGTCCGCGTTCGGTCTGCACGGCGCGCAGGCGCACACCGCCGTCGAGATCACGCCACTGGGGGTGAGCCTGGTCGGGGCGCTGCTGCTGTCCTGGCTCTTCCTGCGATCCCTGCGCGCGGCCCCGCTCGGCTTCGGGCCGGCCGAACTCCTGGCCCGGGCGGGGGCGGTGGTGGCGCTGTTCGTGGCGATGCTGGGCGGTCTCGCCTGGGCGGGGCACGACGTCGTGACCCTGGACGGCAGTTCGCTCGGTCCCGACGGACTGCCGGGCGGGGCCGGTTCGGGGGGCGTGCGCGTCCCGGGGGTCGGTGACCTGGGCGACCTCGGCGGGCTGCTGCCCGGCCGGGTCGGCGGGCTCGTCGACGCGAAGGCCGCGGTCGGCTTCGCCGTCGACACCGCGCCCACGCTGCTCGGCGGGCTGGGCTGGTCGGCGGGCGTGCTGCTGATCGCGCTGCTCGCCTCGCGCCGTACCCCGCTGCCACGGGGCTGGGACGCCGTCCACCGGGTCGTACGGCCGGCCGTCTCCGCGCTCGTCGCGGTGCTGCTGGTGGCGGTGGCCGCGGGGCTGGCCGCCGCCGCGTACGCCGCGCTCGGCGACGACCGCCCGGGACGCGTCCTGGGGGCCGCGGTGCTCGGCGCGCCCGACGGGGTGTGGCTCGGCGTGCCGCTCGGGCTGTTCGTCCCCTGGGACGGCACGGCGACGGGCGGACTGGCCCACCTGCTGCCGGCTCCGCTGGACCGGCTGCTGGACGCGCACTCCGGGCGGCCGGTCACGCTGGGCCGTCTGGCCGAACTGGACGGCCGGGTGTGGCTGCTGGCGGTGGCGGCGGCGCTGATGATGCTGCTGGCGGGGGTGCTGACGGCGGTTCGGACGCCGGTGGGAACTCGGGCGGGATCGGCGGCGGGCGCGGGGTGCGCGGCGGGGCCGGGCGGGGCGGTGGCGGGTGCGCTGGTGGGTCCGGGACGGGTGGGGCCGGGCGGAGTCGCGGCTGGTGGAGGCAGCGGTCCGCCGACGGCGGGGGCGTCGGGCTTCGTGGGGCGGTGTGCGCTGCGGCTCGGGGCGGTCACCGCCCTCGCGTTGCCGCTGCTCGTCCGGCTGACCCGGGTTTCGGTGAACGCCTCGCTGTCCGTGTTCGGCCTCGACGCCTTCGGCACGGGGATCGAGTTGCACGGGCACCTGGGCGCGTCGCTGCTGCTGGGCGCGGTGTGGGGATGCGGGGCGGGGGCCGCCGGGGCCGTGCTGGCGACGGCGACCGGAGCGGCGGGGCGCCGGGCGGCGCCTTTCGCGCGGGGGACGGAAGACGCGCCCGGTGCCGTAGGGGTGGGCGGTCCGGGGGGCGTACGGGACGGTGCGGGTCGCGTAAGGGGTGCTGGGGACGTACGTGGGGCGGCGGGGGTGCCGGATACGGGCGCCGTGCGGGATGCCGCGGGCGGTCCCTACTCCCCCGCTGCTCCCTACCGGCCGCCGAACCCGGCGACCAACCCGTACCTCCGTCTCCCCGGCGGGCCGGCCTCCCGGGAGGAGGAGCGGGGCGGGGGCGGTGGGGCCGCGCGCCCGCCCCGGCCGACGAGCGCTCCCGACGACGTGCACGGCGCGCCCACACTGGCCGGCCCCCTGCCCCCGCCGCCCGGCAGGGGCACACCGTCCGGACGGACCCGGCCGTCCGGCGTCTGGCCGCCACCGCCGCCGGACGACGCGCCGCCGCCCCCGAAGCCCTCGGGACCCCCGCCTGCGCCGCGTCCGCCGGGGAAGTGAGCCGGCCCGAGACCGCGCCGCCGACGGGCCGTGTGTCTCCGGTGACGTACCACCGCAGACACACGGCCCGTGGGGGCGCCGGACCTCGCTCCGCGGCGCGGGCGGGTGGCCGCTACTTCGGCTCGCGGTCGAAGAGCGACCGGGACCAGAAGTAGCCGAGCAGGGCCAGCGCGAGGCACCAGACGACGGCCAGCCAGGCGTTGTCGCCGATCTCGGTGCCGAGGAGCAGCCCGCGGAGCGTCTCGATGGCCGGGGTGAACGGCTGGTACTCGGCGATCGGCCGGAACCAGCCCGGCATCGCGTCGACCGGCACGAAGGCGCTGGACAGGAGCGGCAGGATCATCAGCGGCAGGGCGTTGTTGCTGGCCGCCTCCGCGTTCGGGCTGGACAGGCCCATGCCGACCGCGATCCAGGTGAGGGCGAGGGAGACGAGCGTCAGCAGGCCCACCGCCAGCAGCCAGTCGAGGGCGGTGGCGTCCACGGACCGGAAACCGATGGCCACCGCCACGGCCCCGACGAGGACCACGCTCAGCACGCACTGGAGCACGCTGCCGGCGACGTGCCCGATGAGCACCGAGCCGCGGTGGATCGCCATCGTCCGGAAGCGGGCGACGATGCCCTCGTTCATGTCCGTGGAGACGGACACCGCGCTGCCGATCGTGGTGCCGCCGATGGTCAGCATCAGGATGCCCGGGACGAGGTAGGCCAGGTACCCGGACCGTCCCGCCCCGCCGCCCGTGATGCCGGCGCTCATCACGTCGCCGAAGATGTAGACGAAGAGCAGGAGCAGCATCACCGGGGTGAGCAGCAGGTTCAGGGTGAGGGACGGGTAGCGCCGGGCGTGCAGCAGGTTGCGGCGCAGCATCGTGGAGGCGTCGCGGGCGGCGAGGGAGAGGGAACTCATCGGGCGGTCTCCTCAAGGGGGTGGGGGTCGTCGGCGCTGCCGGTCAGGGCGAAGAAGACGTCGTCGAGGTCGGGGGTGTGGACGGTCAGTTCGCTCGCCTCGACGCCGGCCGAGTCCAGCCGGTCGAGGAGGGAGCGCAGGGCGCGCTGGCTGCCGTCGCCGGCGAGTTGGAGGGTGAGGGACTCGTCGTCGCGGGTGGCGTCGCCGAGGGCCGCGGCGGCGCGGCGGTGGGCGGCCGGGTCGGTGAAGCGGAGCCGGATGTGTCCGCCGGGAACGAGCCGTTTGAGTTCCTCGGCGGTGCCCTCGGCGGCGATCCTGCCGTCGTTCAGGACCGCGATGCGGTCGGCGAGTTCGTCGGCCTCCTCCAGGTACTGGGTGGTGAGGAAGACGGTGACGCCGCCGCTGACGAGGTCGCGGACGATCTGCCACATGGTGTGCCGGGAGCGCGGGTCGAGGCCGGTGGTCGGCTCGTCGAGGAAGATGATCCGCGGGGCGCCGACCAGGGTCATGGCGATGTCGAGGCGGCGCTTCATGCCGCCGGAGTAGGTGGCGGCGGGCTTCTTCGCGGCCTCCGTCAGGCCGAAGCGCTCCAGCAGTTCGGCGGCGACCCGCCTCCCCTCGCGCCGGGGGAGGTGGTGCAGGTCCGCCATGAGGAGCATGTTCTCCTCTCCGGTGATCAGGCCGTCCACGGCGGAGAACTGTCCGGTGACGCCGATCGCGGCGCGTACGGCCTGCGGTGCGGTGGCGAGGTCGCGACCCGCGACCTGGGCCTGTCCGGCGTCGGCCGTGACGAGCGTGGAGAGGATCTTGACGGTGGTGGTCTTGCCGGCGCCGTTGGGTCCGAGCAGTGCGAACACGGAGCCGGCCGGGATGTGCAGGTCGATGCCGTCGAGCACGGTCCTGTCGCCGTAGGACTTGCGCAGACCGAGGGCGGAGACGGCGGCGGGCGGTCGCGGGCCACCGCTCCTGCTGGACGTGGGCATGACAGATGAAGGCATGGTGCCTTCCCCCCTGGAGGCTGAAGTGACTGGGTGGGTGGTCGAGTTCACTGGCCGGCGGTCAGGGCCGGGCGCGGCGGACGTCGATGGTGCCGTAGCGGGTGCGGGCGTGGATCTTGACGGTCTCCTCGGTCTCCACCGGGGCCTCGGAGGCGGTGAGCGCGTTGCGCACCTGCCCGGAGTCCGAGTGGGCGTCGAGCCAGGCGGCCGTGCCTTCCCGGATACCGACCTCGATGGCACCGTAGGAGGTCTTCAACTGCACGCTGCCGCGTACCACTTCGCCCACGCGCAGGGTGCCGTTGGCGGTGGTGGCGGTGACGGAGTCCTCGGCGCTCCGGATCTCGATGTCCCCGTTGGCACCGCTCACCCGGAGTTCGCCGGTCGCGGTGCCGACGACGGTGGTGCCGTGCGAGTTCTTCAGGACGGCGGGGCCGTCGACGCTGCCGACGCGCACACTGCCGGAGCTGGTGGTGATCTCGGCCCGACCATCGACGCGATCCACGGTGATCGAGCCGTGGGAGGCGGTGAGCTGGAGCGGCCCGGTGGCGTCGAGGCGGACGTCGCCGCCGGAGGTCTTCATCCGCACCTCGCCGAGCGGACCCTCGCCGAGCACCTGGGTCCAGGAGCCGGTCATGTCGATGCCCGAACCCGCGGGCAGGTCCACCGTCACGGCGACGGCGCCGGTGGGGCCGATGAAGAGGCGCTCCTTCGTCCGGAGGGTCAGGACGCCGTTCGCGTAGGAGACCTCCGTCTGTTCGGCGGCCCGTACGTCCTTGTCCCGCCCCGGGTCGGCGGGCCGCACCTCGACGACCGTGTCGGAACGGTCGCTCGCGGTGAAGTGGAGGGACCCGGCGCCCACGTGGGCGGTGACCGCGATCGGGGCGGGAGTGTCGAAAGAAGGCATGGCTGTACCGTCCTCGTGAGTCCTGGGTGCGTCCCCGCTGGTGGGACGTGGTGTGGGTGAAGGGGTGCGGGTGGTGCCGTGCGGGTGGTGAAGCGGTGCGGGCGGTGAGGTGGCGCGCGGCGGGCGCGCGCCACCTGGGCGCGGGGCGCGGGTTCGGCTAGCGCACCCAGCCCGTGAAGCTCTGGCCGATGCTCTTGGTCTTCTCCGTCGTGCGCGGCCGGGCGCCGCCGTCGACCGCGGCGGAGACGGCGCGCACCAGCCACGCGTTGACCGACAGGCCCTCGCGGTTCGCGGCCTCCTCCGCGCGGGCCTTGAGGTGGGCCGGCAGACGCAGGTTGACGCGGGCGGTGCCGCCCTCGTCGCCCTCGGCGGACACCGGGGCCGTGAGCGGTTCGGCGGGCACGGGCGGGGCCTCGACGGGGGCGCGGTCGGCGGGCGGCGGGGTCACCACGAAATCGGGGTCGAGCCCGCGCAGCCGTACGTCGACCGAGCCGGGGGCGAGTTCACGGGTGATCTCGTCCATCGCGGCGGAGAGCACGTGGAGCATCGTCAGCCGGGTCGCCGACTCCAGGGGGGCGGTGAGCCGTTCGGCGAGCTCGCGGGCTTCGTCGCCGCCGGCTTCGGCGGCCACCGCGAGTTCGCGGCGGAGGGTGTCGACGTACGGGGTGAGGTCCATAACGCCATCATGGCACCACGGTGGCACCATCGCAAGCCCCTATGGCACCGCCGGGGTGCCGGATACCTTACGTAGGGCCTCTGAGCTGGTCCGATGCCAGAAAAATCACTCTTTTGATCACGCCACAGCCTGCACTGGCGCTCACTCACGGGCCCACAGTGGCACCACTTGGTGCATCGGATGACATCACATGGTGCCGTCCGGTCATGCCAGATGGCACCACGGTCTCGGCGCGCCCCTCGTGCAGGGGGATGTCATCTGATCGACGCGCAGTGTTTCCTGTCCGCCAGGCGGACCTGAGGGGCGACGGGCACTGCGTGCCGGATACGGTGGGAAGCACCATGAGCGCTTCGCAGAGTTCCGATGACCTCACCCTTCTCGTCAAGATCTTCGGGAAGGACAGGCCCGGCATCACGGCCGGTCTCTTCGACACCCTCGCCGCCTACTCCGTGGACGTGGTCGACATCGAGCAGGTCGTCACCCGTGGCCGGATGGTGCTGTGCGCGCTCGTCACCCAGCCGCCCGCCGGGCTGGAGGGTGATCTGCGGGCCACCGTGCACAGCTGGGCCGAATCGATGAAGATGCAGGCGGAGATCCTCTCCGGCCGTGGCGACAACCGGCCGCGCGGCCTCGGCCGCTCCCTGGTCACCGTGCTCGGCCACCCGCTCACGGCGGAGGCCACCGCTCAGATCGCCGCGCGGATCACCAAGGCCGGCGGCAACATCGACCGTATCTTCCGGCTCGCCAAGTACCCGGTGACCGCCGTGGAGTTCGCGGTGTCCGGAGTGGAGACGGAGCCGCTGCGCACCGCCCTGGCGAAGGACGCGGCGGCGCTGGGCGTCGATGTCGCGGTGGTGGCCGCGGGTCTGCACCGGCGCGCGCAGCGGCTGGTCGTCATGGACGTGGACTCGACGTTGATCCAGGACGAGGTCATCGAACTGTTCGCCGCGCACGCCGGCTGCGAGGACAAGGTCGCCGAGGTGACGGCGGCCGCCATGCGCGGGGAGCTGGACTTCGAGCAGTCGCTGCACGCGCGTGTGGCGCTGCTGGCGGGGCTGGACGCCTCGGTGGTGGACAAGGTGCGCAGCGAGGTGCGGCTGACGCCGGGCGCCCGCACCCTGATCCGGACGCTGAAGCGGCTCGGCTACCAGGTCGGTGTCGTCTCGGGTGGCTTCACCCAGGTCACGGACGATCTGCAAGAGCGGCTCGGGCTGGACTTCGCGCAGGCCAACACGCTGGAGATAGTCGACGGGAAGCTGACGGGCCGGGTCACCGGGGAGATCGTCGACCGGGCGGGCAAGGCCCGGCTGCTGCGGCGGTTCGCCGCCGAGGCGGGCGTTCCGCTGGCGCAGACCGTGGCGATCGGCGACGGCGCGAACGACCTGGACATGCTGAACGCCGCGGGTCTCGGCGTCGCCTTCAACGCCAAGCCGGTGGTGCGGGAGGCCGCGCACGCCGCGGTGAACGTGCCCTTCCTCGACACGGTCCTGTATCTGCTCGGCGTCACCCGCGAAGAGGTCGAGGCGGCCGACGCGCACGAGGAGCGCTGAGCGGCCCGGTCCGGACACGCCCGGACCGAGTCGCACCGCCTCTCGCCGCGGGGTGCCCGGGGGTCTGAGCGTGCTCGGGCGGTCCGCGTGGACCGGTCGCGGTCGTGAGGCCCGGCTGCCGGGGGACGGTGTGCCGGGCCCCGTGCACGAACGGTGGGGGCTGCTTCGAGCGGGGTTACTTCGAGGGGGCCCAGTAGTCGCTCAGCGTGGCCGTGCCCGGTTCGAGGGTCTTCCAGGAACCGTCGAAGGTCAGGACGGCGAAGGCGGCGGTCGGGAAGCCCCGGCCGCTCATGCGCTCGCGGGCGTCGCCCTCGGCGGAGCCGGCGAGCACCTCGGTCAGTCCCTGCATGCCCGGGTTGTGGCCGATCAGGATGACGTTCTGCACGTCGTCCTGGATCTCGTTGAGCACGGCGATCAGCTCGCCCGGGGAGGCCTCGTAGATCCGCTCCTCGTAGACGGTCCTCGGCCGGTGCGGCAGCTCGTGGACCGCGAGCTTCCAGGTCTCCCGGGTCCGGGTCGCGGTCGAGCACAGGGCAAGGTCGAAGGAGACTCCGGAGTCGGCCAGCTTGCGGCCGGCCACCGGGGCGTCCTGACGACCCCGCTCGGCGAGCGGTCGTTCGTGGTCGGTCACCTGCGGCCAGTCGGCCTTCGCATGCCGGAAGAGGACGATCCTGCGGGGGTCTGCGACGCTCATGGAACCCAGCTTCGCACGAAACAGGCCACGCGGCGCAGGTAGTTGACATGCGCCTTCTCGGCCGGCGCGGCGGACGCCGGGCCGTTCCCCGGCCGGGGCGGGCGCCTCATCGCGTCAGCAGTTCCCGCACGTGCTGCCACAGCTGCGCGGTCGCGGGGTCGGCGGCCGCCGCATGTGCGTTCGACGGGTTCCATATGAGGGCGAGCAGTGCCGCGAAGGCGAGAGCCGGAAGCGCCAGGGCCCACCAGGGCAGCCTGGTGTCGACGCCGCCCGTGTTCACCGGGCGGGTCCGGGTGTGCGTAGGGGCCGGCATGTCGCCTCCGCGGGTCTCGAGTCGGATCGGTCGTCCACGGACCGCTGCTCGCGGTCACACCTCGACGTTACGGAACCGGCGGGCCCCCGCCCATCCGGTGATCCACCCACTCGACCCTGACCCTCACCCCCTAGGGGACAGGGGGGCCAGCCCCACCATCGGCGGGGTCGGCCCGCCACCGCCGCGGTGGGGGCCGCCCGGCCGCGGGCGTGGATCAGGGGGAGGCGATGGTCGCGACGATGGCGATGACCACGAAGATGGCGAGGAACGCGCCGAAGACGATCAGCATCTTCTTCTGGCCGTTCGGCGGGTTCGGATCGAGCACAGGCTGCATGGCCACCAGTGTGGCACCCCGCGTCCGGGGCGGCTGCGCGGGGGCCGCCGCTCAGCGCGCCGCCTCCTCCTCGACGGTGCGGTTGCGGCCTGCCACCCAGCCGACCAGCATCTGCGGGATCATCAGGGCGGTCATCAGGGCGATCGGCAGGCCCCAGCCGCCGCTGCTCTGGTAGAGGACGCCGACCAGCAGCGGACCGGGAATGGAGATCAGGTAGCCGGTGCTCTGCGCGAACGCCGACAGCTGCGCCACGCCCGGGCCGGTCCTGGCGCGCATGCCGACCATGGTGAGGGCCAGCGGGAAGGCGCAGTTGGAGATGCCGAGGAGCACCGCCCAGGCCCAGGCGCCGCCGGCCGGCGCGAGGTACAGGCCCGCGTAGCCGGCCAGGCCGCAGACGCCGAGGGCGAGGACGATCGGGCCCTGGTGGGGCAGCCGGGTGGCCAACCGGGGGATGACGAAGGCCAGCGGCACGCCCATCACCATGGTGACGGCGAGCAGCAGCCCGGCCGTGCCGGCCGCTACGCCCGCGTCCCGGAAGATCTGCGCCATCCAGCCCATCGTGATGTAGGCGGCGGTGGCCTGGAGGCCGAAGAACACGGCCAGCGCCCAGGCGGTGCGGCTGCGGGTGACGCGCAGCGCGGGGGCATGCTCCTCCTGAGCGGCCTTCGCCCGTACGGAGTCCTCGCGCGAGGTGTCGTGCCGCGTCTGACCGGGCTCCTGGGAGACCGCGGGCCGTACGGCGGGGGCGGCGCCCCGGCCCTTGTCCCGGTCCCGCAGGAGTGGCAGCCAGGGGAGGACGGCCACGGCCGCGAGGAGCGCCCAAACGGCCAGTCCCGGCTTCCAGCCGCCGAGCGCGTCGGTCATCGGGACGGTGACGGCGGCGGCGGTCGAGGTGCCGAGGGCGAGGGCCATCGAGTAGAGGCCGGTCATGGAGCCGACCCGGTCGGGGAACCAGCGCTTGACGATGACCGGCATCAGGACGTTGCTGACGGCGATGCCCATGAGGGCGAGCGCGCTGGCGGCCAGGAAGGCGACGGTGCCGCCGGCGTAGGGCCGGATCACCAGGCCCGCGGCGATGGCGGCCATGCCCGCGCACACCACCGCGGCGGGCCCGAAGCGGCGGGCCAGCCGGGGGGCCATGACGCCGAAGACGGCGAAGCACAGCGGGGGCACGGAGGTGAGCAGGCCGGCCACGCTGCCGCTCATCCCGAGGCCGTCGCGCACCTCTTCGAGGAGCGCGCCGAGGCTGGTGATGGCGGGCCTGAGGTTCAGGGCGGACAGCACGATGCCGACGACGACCAGACGCGTCGCCCACGCGCGCGTGGGCGCCGTCCGGGGCTCTCGGTGCGCCCCGGCCTCCCGGGGGGCGGCGGTCGCGGCCGGGGGCTGCTGCTCGGTCGGTGGCGTCGTCGTCCGGGTCGTTTCCTCACTTACCATGAGACCCATCATAGAATCATAGGATGATTGACTGTCCATGGCCCGCGAGCAGCATTCCGGGCCGCACGTGCGAAGGTGTGCCATGCCCCTGAGCCATCCGCGCCGGTCGGCGCTGTCCGAGCAGGTCATCGCCGCGTTGCGGAACCAGATCACCTCGGGCGAATGGCCGGTCGGTTCCCGTATCCCGACGGAACCCGAGCTGGTGGAGCAGCTGGGCGTCGCCCGCAACACCGTCCGTGAAGCGGTCCGCGCGCTCGCCCACAACGGTCTGCTGGACATCCGACAGGGCTCGGGCACCTACGTCGTGGCGACCAGCGAGCTGGCGGGCGTGATGCACCGCCGGTTCGCCGGGACCGACCCCCGGCACATCGCCGAACTGCGCGCCACGCTGGAGTCCGGGGCGGCGAAGCTGGCCGCCGAGCGGCGCGGCGAGAAGGACCTCAAGCAGCTCGACGCGCTGCTCCTGCGGCGCGCGGAGGCCTGGGAGTCCGGTGACGCGGAGGCCTTCGTGACGGCGGACGCCACCTTCCACCTGGCCGTCGTCGCCGCCTCGCACAACGACGCGATGACCGCGATGTACGCGGACCTCGGCGAGGTGATGCGAGACTGGCTGCGTGCGGACGTCGGCGCGGAGCTGACGCCGGACACGCACATGGACCACACGCGCCTGGTCGACGCGATCCGCGCGGGCGACGCGGAGGCCGCCGCCGCGGAGGCGGCGAGCTACCCCTTCCTGTGCCGCCGCGGCCGCCTCCCCGCGCCCCCGCCCGCCCGGGACTGACCCCCGCCCGCCCCCGCGAACGCGGAGGGCCCGGCATCCCTGGGATGCCGGGCCCTCCGCGTCAGTTCGACCCCGCGGCGGCGGTCACGCTCCGATGGCGTGCAGGCCGCCGTCCACGTGGACGATCTCGCCCGTGGTCTTCGGGAACCAGTCGCTCAGCAGGGCGACGATGCCCCGGCCGGCCGGCTCGGGGTCCTTGAGGTCCCACTCCAGCGGAGAGCGGGAGTCCCACACCGAGGCCAGGTCGCTGAAGCCCGGGATGGACTTGGCGGCCATGGAGCCGAGCGGGCCCGCCGAGATCAGGTTGCAGCGGATGTTCTGCTTGCCGAGGTCGCGCGCCAGGTAGCGGCTGGTGGCCTCCAGGGCGGCCTTGGCCGGGCCCATCCAGTCGTACTGCGGCCAGGCGAACTGCGCGTCGAAGGTGAGGCCGACGACCGAGCCGCCGTTCTGCATCAGCGGCAGGCAGGCCATGGTGAGCGACTTCAGGGAGAACGCCGAGACGTGCATGGCGGTGGCGACCGACTCGAACGGCGTGTTGAGGAAGTTGCCGCCGAGGGCGTCCTGCGGCGCGAAGCCGATGGAGTGGACGACGCCGTCGAGGCCGCCGAGCTCCTCGCCGACGATGTCGGCCAGGCGGCCGAGGTGCTCGTCGTTGGTGACGTCCAGCTCGATGACCTTGGCCGGCTTGGGCAGCTTCTTGGCGATGCGCTCGGTCAGCGTGGGCCGCGGGAAGGCGGTGAGGATGACCTCGGCGCCCTGCTCCTGGGCCAGCTTCGCGGCGTGGAAGGCGATGGAGGCCTCCGTCAGCACACCGGTGATCAGGACGCGCTTGCCCTCGAGAATTCCGCTCATGGTGATCAGTGACCCATTCCCAGTCCGCCGTCAACGGGGATGACGGCTCCAGTGATGTACGAGGCGTCGTCCGAGGCGAGGAACCGCACCGCGGCGGCGATCTCCTCCGGTCGCGCGTACCGGCCGAGCGGCACCTGCGACATGATGGCCTCGCGCTGGTCGTCGCTGAGCGCCCGGGTCATGTCGGTGTCGACGAAGCCGGGGGCGACGACGTTGAAGGTGATGTTGCGCGAGCCCAGCTCACGGGCGAGGGAACGCGCGAAGCCGACCAGACCGGCCTTGGAGGCGGCGTAGTTCGCCTGCCCCGCCGAGCCGAGCAGGCCGACCACCGAGGAGATCAGGACGACGCGGCCCTTCTTGGCCCGCAGCATGCCGCGGTTGGCGCGCTTGACCACCCGGAAGGTGCCGGTGAGGTTGGTGTCGATGACCGACGCGAAGTCCTCCTCGGACATCCGCATCAGGAGCTGGTCCCTGGTGACGCCCGCGTTGGCGACGAGGACCTCGACCGTGCCGTGCCGGTCCTCGATCTCCTTGTAGGCCTGCTCCACCTGCTCGGGGTCGGTGATGTCGCACTTGACGGCGAGGAAGCCCTCCGGCGGCTCCCCCGACCGGTACGTGATCGCGACCTTGTCGCCGGCGTCGGCGAACGCGCGGGCGATGGCGAGGCCGATGCCCCGGTTGCCTCCGGTGACGAGAACCGAGCGGCTCAACGGATCACCCTTTCATAGCGGTCTCAAGCGGTTCTTCAGCACGCCCGATCACGTCGGTGACAGGCGGCTTCACCGGAAACCTATCGGTCCGCCCGGCGCGGCGGACAATCGGGCACCGACAGTGGCGTGCGGGTCGTGCTGTCGAGTCCCTACAGAAAACGGCCGACCGGGCCCGCAAACGTGTGGTCTCCCCCGCCGCCCGCGCGACATGATCGGTCCGACAGGCGACGAGAGCAGGGAGACCCCCGTGCCACATACGATCGACGAGGCCTTCACGGCCCTTCCACTGCGCGCCCTGGCCGACGCCGCGCTGGCACGCGCGCGTGCGCTGGGGGCCGAACACGCGGACTTCCGGCTGGAGCGGGTGCGCGACGCGTCCTGGCGGCTGCGGGACGCGCGGCCGGCCGGGTCGTCGGACACCACCGATCTGGGGTACGCGGTGCGGGTCGTGCACGGCGGTGCCTGGGGGTTCGCCTCGGGCGTGGACCTGACGATGGACGCCGCCGCGCGGGTCGCCTCGCAGGCGGTGGCCATGGCCAAGCTGTCGGCCCAGGTGATCAGGGCCGCCGGTTCGGACGAGCGCGTGGAGCTGGCCGACGAGCCCGTGCACGCCGAGAAGACGTGGGTGTCGGCGTACGAGACCGACCCGTTCACCGTGCCGGACGAGGAGAAGGCCGCGCTGCTCGCGGACTGGAGCGCGCGGCTGCTGGCCGCCGACGGCGTCGACCACGTGGACGCCTCGCTGCTGACCGTGCACGAGAACAAGTTCTACGCCGACACCGCCGGGACCGTGACCACCCAGCAGCGGGTGCGGCTGCATCCGCAGCTGACGGCCGTGTCGGTGGACGACTCCAGCGGCGAGTTCGACTCCATGCGCACCCTCGCCCCGCCGGCGGGCCGCGGCTGGGAGTACCTCACCGGCACCGGCTGGGACTGGGACGGCGAGCTGGAGCGGATCCCGGAGCTGCTCGCCGAGAAGATGCGCGCCCCGAGCGTCGAGCCCGGCGTCTACGACCTGGTCGTGGACCCCTCCAACCTGTGGCTGACGATCCACGAGTCCATCGGGCACGCCACCGAGCTGGACCGGGCGCTCGGCTACGAGGCGGCCTACGCGGGCACCTCCTTCGCCACCTTCGACCAGCTGGGCAAGCTGCGCTACGGCTCCGAGCTGATGAACGTCACCGGCGACCGCACCGCCGAGCACGGCCTGGCCACCGTCGGCTACGACGACGAGGGCGTCGAGGCGCAGTCGTGGGACCTGGTGAAGGACGGCACGCTGGTCGGCTACCAGCTGGACCGCAGGATCGCTCGGCTGACCGGCTTCGAGCGGTCCAACGGGTGTGCCTTCGCCGACTCCCCCGGCCATGTGCCCGTGCAGCGGATGGCCAACGTGTCGCTCCGGCCCGACCCGGCCGGGATGTCCACCGAGGACCTCGTCGGCGGCGTCGAGCGTGGCATCTACGTCGTCGGGGACCGGTCCTGGTCCATCGACATGCAGCGCTACAACTTCCAGTTCACCGGCCAGCGGTTCTACCGGATCGAGAACGGGCGGCTGGCCGGGCAGCTGCGGGATGTCGCCTACCAGGCGACGACGACCGACTTCTGGGGCTCCATGGCAGCCGTGGGCGGCCCGCAGACGTACGTCCTGGGCGGCGCCTTCAACTGCGGCAAGGCACAGCCGGGCCAGATCGCGGCCGTCTCCCACGGCTGCCCGTCGGCCCTCTTCAAGGGCGTCAACATCTTGAACACCACCCAGGAGGCCGGTCGATGAGCACGCGTACCACCAAGCCGCACGAGATCGTCGAACGCGCCCTCGAACTGTCGCGCGCCGACGGCTGCGTCGTCATCGCGGACGAGCAGTCGTCCGCCAATCTGCGCTGGGCGGGCAACGCGCTCACCACGAACGGCGTCACGCGCGGGCGCACGCTCACCGTGATCGCGACCGTGGACGGCAAGGAGGGCACCGCCTCGGGTGTGGTGTCGCGTGCCGCGGTGACCGCGGACGACCTGGAGCCGCTGGTGCGGGCCGCCGAGGCCGCCGCGCGCGGGGCGGGTCCCGCCGAGGACGCGCAGCCGCTGGTCACCGGTGTGCCCGCCGCGCCCGACTTCACCGACGCGCCCGCCGAGACGTCCTCGGCG
This sequence comes from Streptomyces sp. NPDC093260, assembly GCF_040683715.1. Lineage (NCBI taxonomy): Bacteria > Bacillati > Actinomycetota > Actinomycetes > Kitasatosporales > Streptomycetaceae > Streptomyces > Streptomyces sp. NPDC093260. The sequence continues at coordinate 84,386 of NZ_JBFBEK010000025.1, read as the reverse complement.
GTGTTCGCCGACTTCGCGCCGGCGCTCGGCGAGTCGTTCGCACGCGCGCGTGCCGGCGGCCGTGAACTGTACGGCTTCGCCCACCACGAACTGGTGTCCACGTATCTCGGTACCTCGACGGGGCTGCGGCTGCGGCACGACCAGCCCAGCGGCACGCTGGAGCTGAACGCCAAGTCGCCCGACCGCACCCGCTCGGCGTGGGCCGGGCGGTCCACGCGGGACTTCAAGGACGTCGATCCGGCGGCGCTGGACGCGGAGCTGGCCGTACGGCTGGGCTGGGCCGGGCGGCGCGTGGAGCTGCCGGCGGGGCGCTACGAGACGCTGCTGCCGCCGACGGCGGTGGCGGACCTGCTGATCTACCAGCTGTGGTCGTCCTCGGGGCGGGACGCGGCCGAGGGGCGCACCGTGTTCTCCAGGCCGGGCGGGGGCACCCGGATCGGCGCGAAGCTGACCGGGCTGCCGCTGAACCTGCGCAGCGATCCGCACGAGAGCGGCCTGGAGTGCGCGCCCTTCGTGGTCGCGCACTCCTCGGGCGGGGACCGGTCGGTGTTCGACAACGGGCTGCCCGTGGCGCCCACGCAGTGGATCGCCGGCGGTGAGCTGCGGCACCTGCTGACCACCCGGCACAGCGCGGCCCTGACGGGGCTGCCGCTCGCGCCGGAGGCCGGGAACCTGATCCTGGACGGCGGCGCGGACCGCTCGCTGGACGAGATGGTCGCCGACACCGAGCTGGGGCTGCTGCTGACCTGCCTGTGGTACATCCGCGAGGTGGACCCGGCGACGCTGCTGCTGACCGGGCTGACCCGCGACGGGGTGTACCTGGTGGAGAACGGCGAGGTGACCGGCGAGGTGAACAACTTCCGGTTCAACGAGTCGCCGGTGGACCTGCTGGGCCGGGCGACGGAGGCGGGGCGCACGGAGAAGACGCTGCCGCGCGAGTGGAGCGACTACTTCACCCGGGCCGCGATGCCGGCGCTGCGCGTTCCCGATTTCAACATGAGCTCTGTCAGTCAGGGCGTATAACCTCGTAGGCGGCTGTCACCCGACCGCCCCACGATCACCGAGGAGACACGAGAACCGTGACGGACATCGTCGACGAGCTGAAGTGGCGGGGCCTGTTCGCCCTGTCCACCGACGAGGACGCCTTGCGCAAGGCGCTCGCGGACGGTCCCGTCACGTTCTATTGCGGCTTCGACCCGACCGCGCCGTCGCTGCACGTGGGGCACCTGGTGCAGGTGCTCACCGTGCGCCGGCTCCAGCAGGCCGGGCACCGGCCGCTGGCGCTGGTCGGCGGCGCCACGGGTCTGATCGGCGATCCCCGCCCGACCGCCGAGCGCACGCTGAACGACCCGGAGACGGTGGCCGGCTGGGTGGACAGGCTGCGCCGCCAGATCGAGCCGTTCCTGTCCTTCGAGGGCGAGAACGCCGCGGTCATGGTGAACAACCTCGACTGGACCCAGGGCCTGTCGGCGATCGAGTTCCTGCGGGACATCGGCAAGCACTTCCGGGTCAACAAGATGCTGACGAAGGACTCAGTGGCCCGCCGGCTGGAGTCCGACCAGGGCATCAGCTACACCGAGTTCAGCTACCAGATCCTCCAGGGCATGGACTTCCTCCAGCTCTACCGGCGCTACGGCTGCACCCTCCAGCAGGGCGGCAGCGACCAGTGGGGCAACCTCACGGCCGGCCTGGACCTGATCCACCGCCTGGAGCCGGACGCGAGCGTGCACGCGCTGGCGACGCCGCTGATGACGAAGGCGGACGGCACCAAGTTCGGCAAGACCGAGGGCGGCGCCGTCTGGCTGGACGCGGAGATGACGACGCCGTACGCGTTCTACCAGTTCTGGCTGAACGTGGACGACCGGGACATCTCGACGTACATGCGCATCCTGTCCTTCCGCTCCCGCGAGGAGCTGGAGGAGCTGGAGCGGCAGACCGAGGAGCGGCCGCAGGCCCGGGCCGCGCAGCGGGCGCTGGCCGAGGAGCTGACGACGCTGGTGCACGGCGCCGACCAGACGGCCGCCGTGATCGCCGCCTCCAAGGCCCTCTTCGGGCAGGGCGAGCTGGCGGAGCTGGACGAGCGCACGCTGGCCGCGGCCCTCTCCGAGGTGCCGCACGTCCGGGTCGCCGAACTCGGGCAGGTCGTGGACCTGTTCGCCGAGGTGGGCCTGGTGGCCAGCAAGTCGGCCGCGCGGCGCACGGTCAAGGAGGGCGGCGCCTACGTGAACAACGTCAAGGTCACCGCCGAGGACGCGGTCCCCGCCCGCGAGGACCTGCTCCACGGCCGCTGGCTGGTCCTGCGCCGGGGCAAGAAGAACCTGGCCGCGGTGGAGGTCACCGGCGCCTGAGGGACGCGTCGCGAGGGGGCGGTTCCCGCATTCCGGGGCCGCCCCCTCGCCCGTGCCCGGCGCGCTGCCCGGCCCTCGCGCGCTACATCCGCTGCCGCTGCTTCCGGTGGCCCCACATCTTCAGGTACAGCATGTCGCCGACGGCGACGATGACGATGGCGGCCACGAGCTGGAAGATGTGCCGGCTCCAGTCGATGCCGCGGGTCTCCGCGACGCCGAGGCCGCGGGCGATCGCGTTGCCGACGATGGCCCCGAGCATGCCGAAGATGGTCGTCAGCCAGAGCGGACTGTGCTGCTTGCCGGGGATGACCGCCTTGGCGATCAGGCCCAGGATGAAACCCACGATGATGGCCCACAACCAGCCCATGGCCGCCTCCTCGTCCGGTTCGACGTGAGCATTAGCGCCAGTGTCGGCCCGCCACTGCTACGCCGCATGCCGGACAGGGCCGTACGCGTGGGGCGCAGTCCGGTCGGTCCGGGGCGCGGGGGGCGCGCGGACGGTGGTGGACGGTGCGTTCGCGCAGGCCGGCGGTGCCCCGGCCGCGATGGCAGGGCCGGGGCGGCGTAACGTGGAGGGCGAGGTTGTGCGGGCGTGGTGTCCCGGCCCGGTCGTGGACCGGGTACGGGCCGGGGAGCTGTCCGGTACGGACGAATGGTGGAATGCGATGCGGAAGCAGCATGGCGGGGGCAGCGCCCAGGTGTTCCGGATCACGGGCGCCCGGACGGGCCTCCAGGAGGACGTGCGCGGCCGGCAGCGCCGATACGTGATCTCGATGTCGATCCGTACGGCGTCGGTGCTCCTCGCGGTGGCGCTGTGGAACGTCGAACGGTACGTCGCCATCGTGGCGTTGGTGCTCGGCGCGGTCCTGCCTTACGTCGCCGTGGTGATCGCGAACGCCGGCCGGGAGAACGCCCCGGGTCTGCCGTCGACGTTCGTGACGGTCCCGATGAAGCCGATGATCACCGGGCCGCGGACGGCGGAGGACGGCTTTGCGGAATCCGTTCCGGAGGACGCGGCCGGAGATCCCGCGGCCGGTACGGCGCGCGAGTCCCGCGACGGGGCCTGACGTCCGGCCGCCGCGCGGGCGCCGTGGAACCTGGACGGGGCTGTGCCGGAACTGTGCGGTGACTGTGCGTGAAGCTCAGGAAATGCTCAGATCAATCATGCTGTTCCGGTGCCGGGCTGCGGGTCTCCCGTGACATACTTCGTACGCGCTCCGCATCCCCCGTCGGAGCGACAGACCGACGCCGGGCAGCTCCCCCCGTGGCTGCTCGGCGTCGCCTTGTTCATGCCGTGGTTGTGAGACGCACCAGTGACTGACGAGACCCCCATCTGCTCCGCCAAGGGCTGCCGCGCCGCCGCCGTGTGGGTGCTGGCCTGGAACAACCCCAAGGTGCACACGCCCCAGCGGCGCAAGACGTGGCTGGCGTGCGAGGAGCACCGGGAGCATCTGTCGCACTTCCTCGGGGTGCGCGGCTTCCTCAAGGACGTCGTCCTGCTGACGGAGTGGACGGCCGCCGAGGCGGCGCGGGAGGGGACGACGCCGCCCGGCGCCTCCCCCGCCTGATCCCGGGCCCCGTGCGGTTCCGGGCGGGGGGCGCGGGCCCCGAGTGCTCCCGGGCGGGGTGCGTCAGCCGCCGATCGCCGACATCGGGCGGTCGGGCTGGACGAACGACGGGTCGTCGAGGCCGGCGCCGGCCTTCTTGCCCCACATCGCCTGCCGCCACAGCCGGGCGATCTCCTCGTCCGGGGCCCCGGAGCGCAGCGCGCCGCGCAGATCGGTCTCCTCGGTGGCGAACAGACAGGTGCGGACCTGGCCGTCGGCGGTGAGGCGGGTGCGGTCGCAGGCCGCGCAGAACGGCCGGGTGACGGAGGCGATGACGCCGACGCGGTACGGGCCGCCGTCGACGAGCCAGCGTTCGGCGGGGGCCGAGCCGCGCTCCTCGGCACCCTCGGGGGTCAGGTCGAAGCGGGTGCGCAGGGCGGTGAGGATGTCGCCCGCGGTCACCATGCCCTCGCGCTTCCAGCCGTGCTGGGCGTCCAGCGGCATCTGCTCGATGAACCGCAGTTCGTAGCCCTCCTCCATCGCCCAGGCCAGCAGGTCGGGGGCCTCGTCGGCGTTGAGGCCGGGCATCAGGACGGTGTTGACCTTCACCGGGGTCAGTCCGGCGTCCTGGGCGGCCCGGAGGCCGTCGAGGACGTCCCTGTGCCGGTCGCGGCGGGTGAGGGTCTTGAACACGTCCGGGCGCAGCGTGTCGAGGGAGACGTTGACCCGGTCCAGGCCGGCCTCCTTGAGCGCCGCAGCGGTGCGCTTGAGGCCGATGCCGTTGGTGGTCAGGGAGGTGACGGGGCGGGGCTCCAGAGCCGTGACGCGCTCCACGACGCCGACGAGTCCGGGCCGCAGCAGCGGTTCGCCGCCGGTGAAACGGACCTCCTCGATACCGAGGGAGGTGACCGCGATGTCGATGAGGCGGACGATCTCGTCGTCGGTGAGGAGGTCGGGCTTGGCCAGCCACTGCAGGCCCTCCTCGGGCATGCAGTAGGTGCAGCGCAGGTTGCACCGGTCGGTGAGCGAGACCCGCAGGTCGGTGGCCACCCGGCCGTAGGTGTCGATGAGCACGTGGGCCCCCTCCCGTGTCGCGGACCAGTTGTGTTCCGACACCTGTGAGCCTACGCGACGGCACCGACAGCCCGCAGTGCCCGATCCGACGGAGTGGGCGCGGCCGTGTCGTAGGGACCTACGATCCCCGCGGCACGGCCGCCGGTGTGAACCGCTCGGCGGGCGCCTGCGTACCACTCGGTGCGAGCCGGTGAGGACCGTTCAGTGCGCGCCGGTGCCCGTCAGGGAGCGCACCTCCAGTTCGGCGTACTTGGCGCTGTCCGGTCGCTCCTTGGACAGCAGGGTGCCGACGGCGCCGAGCAGGAAGCCGACCGGGATGGAGATGAGGCCGGGGTTCTCCAGCGGGAACCAGTGGAAGTCGACGTCCGGGAACATCGAGGTGGGCTTGCCGGAGACGACGGGCGAGAACAGCACCAGGCCGACCGCGGTCACCAGGCCGCCGTAGATCGACCACAGGGCGCCGGCGGTGGTGAACCGCTTCCAGAACAGGCTGTAGAGGATCGTGGGCAGGTTGGCGGAAGCGGCGACGGCGAAGGCGAGGGCGACCAGGCCGGCCACGTTGAGGTCGCGGGCGAGCGCGCCGAGGACGATGGAGACCGCGCCGATGCCGACGGTGGCCCAGCGGGCCGCGCCGAGTTCCTGCTTCTCGGTGGCCGCGCCCTTCTTGATGACGTTGGCGTAGATGTCGTGGGCGAAGGACGACGACGAGGCCAGGGTGAGGCCGGCGACGACGGCGAGGATGGTGGCGAAGGCGACGGCGGAGATGGAGGCGAGCAGGACGGCGCCCCAGTTGGAGTCCACTCCGCCGAGGTGCAGGGCGAGCAGTGGGGCCGCGGTGTTGCCCGCCTTGTTGGAGGCGATGATCTCGTCCGGCTTGATCAGCGCGGCGGCGCCGAAGCCGAGGGCGAGGGTCATCAGGTAGAAGGCGCCGATCAGGCCGATCGCCCAGATGACGGACTTGCGGGCTGCCTTGGCGGTGGGGACGGTGTAGAAGCGGATCAGGATGTGCGGCAGTCCGGCGGTGCCGAGCACCAGGGCGATGCCGAGCGAGAGGAAGTCCAGCTTGGTGGTGCCGGTGGCGCCGTACTTCAGTCCGGGCTCCAGGAAGGCGGCGCCCTTGCCGCTGTTGTCGGCGGCGCTGCCGAGCAGGTCGGAGACGTTGAAGTCGAACTTCAGCAGCACCAGGAAGGTCAGCAGCAGGGCGCCCGCCATCAGCAGCACGGCCTTGACCATCTGCACCCACGTGGTGCCCTTCATGCCGCCGATGGTGACGTAGACGATCATGAGGAGGCCGACCAGGGCGACGATGCCGATCTTGCCCGCGTCGCTGGTGATGCCGAGCAGCAGGGAGACCAGGACGCCGGCGCCGGCCATCTGGGCCAGCAGGTAGAAGATCGACACCACGATGGTGGAGGTGCCGGCGGCGGTGCGCACCGGGCGCTGGCGCATGCGGTAGGCGAGGACGTCGCCCATGGTGTAGCGGCCGGAGTTGCGCAGCGGTTCGGCGACCAGGAGCAGGGCGACCAGCCAGGCGACGAGGAAGCCGATGGAGTAGAGGAAGCCGTCGTAGCCGAAGAGGGCGATGGCGCCGGCGATGCCGAGGAAGGACGCGGCGGACATGTAGTCGCCGGAGACGGCGAGTCCGTTCTGGAATCCGGTGAACTGGCGTCCGCCGGCGTAGAAGTCGGCGGCGTCCTTGGTCTGCCGGCCGGCCCACACGGTGATGACGAGGGTCGCGGCGACGAAGACCGAGAACAGGGTGATGATCAGCGTGCGGTGGTCGCTCGCGGCACCGCCTGCGGCCAGCAGGGGGTGCGCTGCGGGGTGCGTCGTGGGGCTCATTCTCCGCCCTCCATCCGGGACTTGATGGCTTCGGCCCGGGGGTCGAGCTTGGCGGCGGCGTGCCGCGCATACCACCAGGCGATGAGGAACGTGGTGAGGAACTGGGCCAGGCCGAGAGCGAGGGCGACGTTGACGTTGCCTACCAGCTTGGTGCCCATGAAGCCGCCCGCGTAGTTGGAGAGCAGGACGTAGAGCAGGTACCAGGCGATGAAGGCGACGGTCAGCGGGAAGGCGAACGACCGGTGGGAGCGGCGCAGTTCGGCGAACTCCGCGCTCTCGCGCACCGCGGTGAACTCCTCGGCGGAGGGCAGTGCGACCTGGGTCTTCGAGGGTGGCGGTGTCTCGGTGGCCACGTCTGTCTCCTCGTGTTGCGGATGGGGATGCGACAGGGGGCTCGATCGTGCTCGGGCTCCCTGCCCAAGGTCCACGGCGCCACGCGAGGTGCGGTTCAAGTCCTATGAGTTGTTTCGCAAGCGGCCTTGAGGAGTCATTGCCAAGTCATTGCTGACGGGCGGGACGGCGGGATAGCTTCGGCCTGCGCAACTCGTCATGTACCTGCCTGAACAGCATCGTCGTGTCAGGCGGGTCCTGCTTCCGGATGATGTGGAGACCCCATGGCTCATCTGCGTTCGAGACGTCGACTCGCCCTGGCGGTGCCGGTCGTGCTGTCGCTGACCGCCTCGCTCGGCTTCCTTCCTGGGCCGGCCTCGGCCGCCCCGCGGGCGACGTCCGCCGCGCAGACCGCGGACGCGTCCACTCTCACGTACGTCGTCAACGCCAAGACCGACCGTCACACGCTCGCCGACGTGCGGCGGGCGGTCGCCGCGGCCGGCGGCACGGTCGTGGTGACGTACGACCGGATCGGCGTGATCGTCGCCCACTCCGCGAACCCCGACTTCGCCAGGAAGATCCGCGGGGTGCGCGGCGTGGACTCGGCGGGCGCGACGCGCACCGCGCCGCTGCCCGCGCAGTCCACCACCGACACGGGCGCCCCGCAGCCGCTCACCGCGGCCCAGTTGAGCCGGGCGAAGAGCGAGGCCGCGGCCGGACAGGACCCGCTGGAGCCGCTGCAGTGGGACCTGCCCGCCATCAAGGCGGACAAGGCGCACGAGAAGACCCTCGGCAGCTCGAAGGTCACCGTCGCCGTCCTCGACACCGGCGTCGACGACACCCACCCCGACATCGCGCCGAACTTCGACCGCGCGGCCTCCGTCAACTGCGTCTCGGGCAAGCCGGACACCACGGACGGCGCCTGGCGGCCGAGCGCCGCCGAGAGCCCGCACGGCACGCACGTGGCCGGTGAGATCGCGGGCGCCAAGAACGGCGTCGGCATCACGGGGGTGGCGCCCGGCGTGAAGGTGGCCGGCGTCAAGGTGGGCAACCCGGACGGGTTCTTCTACACGGAGGCCGTGGTGTGCGGCTTCGTGTGGGCGGCCGAGCACCACGTCGACGTCACCAACAACAGCTACTACACCGACCCGTGGTACTTCAACTGCGCCGACGACCCGGACCAGAAGGCGCTGGTGGACGCCGTGCGGCGGGCCTCGCTGTACGCCGAGAGCAAGGGCACGGTCAACGTCGCGGCGGCCGGCAACGAGAACTACGACCTGGACTCCCGCTCGATCACCGATCCGTCCTCCCCGAACGACTCGACCCCCGGGGACCGCACGGTCGACCCGCACAAGTGCTTCGACATACCCACCCAGCTCCCGGGTGTCGTCACGGTCGCGGCGACCGGCGCCAAGGGCGTCAAGTCGTCCTTCTCCAACTACGGCCTCGGCGTCATCGACATAGCCGCGCCCGGCGGCGACTCGACGGCCTACCAGACCCCGGCGCCCCCGGCGACCAGCGGTCTGATCCTCGGCCCGCTGCCGGGCGGCAGGTGGGGCTACATGGCGGGCACCTCCATGGCGAGCCCGCACGTGGCCGGTGTTGCGGCGTTGATCAAGTCAACCCATCCGCACGCTCCGGCCGCGCTGGTCAAGGCGCTGCTGTACGCGGAGGCGACCGCCACGCCGTGCGCCGACCCGTACGACATCGACGGGGACGGCAAGGTCGACGCGGTGTGCAAGGGGACGAAGAACCACAACGGTTTCTACGGCTGGGGCACCGCGGACGCGCTGGCGGCGGTGACCAGGTAAGGACCGGGCCCGAGAAGGGTTGCGGGGTCATGGCGGTCACAGCGGTACATTGATTGAGTCAATACTGCATAGTGAAGTCATGACTCGGATCGACTCCACAGGGGCCGCGATCGACTCCGCATGGGCCGCGCTGGGCGGCGACCCCGCCCTTCTCCCGCGGGTCGCCGTCGTCGAGCGGGAAGGCGCGCTGCCGGCGCGCCTTCCCGTACGGCGGCTCGCACGCGCGTGCGTGGGCGCGTGCGCACTGGCCGCCGCCGAGCTGGGCGCACGTCGGGCCGGGCTCGGCGAGACGCCGGCGGTGCGCGTGGACGACGGAGCGGTGGCCACGGCGTTCGCCAGCGAACGGCATCTCCTGGTCGACGGGCGGGCGCCCGTGAGTTTCGCGCCGCTGTCGCGGTTCTGGCCGGCGGCGGACGGCTGGGTGCGCACCCACGCCAACTACCCGCACCACCGGGAGCGGCTGCTGCGCGCACTCGGCATCGCGGGGGCGCGCGCCTCGGCGGAGACCGTCGGGGCCGCGCTGGCCGAACGGTCCGCGCACGACATCGAGGAGAGCGTGTACGCGGCCGGCGGCCTCGCCGTGGCGCTGCGGACCCCTGAGCAGTGGGCCGCCCATCCGCAGGCGGCGGTGGCCACCCGGCCGCTGGTCGAGCGCGAGCGGCTGGATGAGACGCACGCGCGCGTGCTGCCGCCCCTCCCGGACGACGCCGCGGCCCTGCTGCCCGCCGCCGGACTGCGCGTGCTGGACCTGACCCGGGTACTGGCCGGTCCGGTCGCCACCCGCACGCTCGCCCTGCTCGGCGCGGACGTGCTGCGCCTGGACGCCCCGCACCTGCCCGAACTGGCCGACCAGCACGCGGACACGGGCCTCGGCAAGCGGTCGGCGACGCTGGACCTCACGGCGGAGCGGGCGGCGTTCGAGGAGTTGCTGGCCGCCGCGGACGTCGTCGTCACCGGGTACCGGCCGGGCGCCCTCGACCGGTTCGGCCTCTCCCCCGAGGCGCTGACCGAGCGGTGGCCCGGACTGGTCGTCGCGCAGCTGTCGGCGTGGGGCGGGTTGGGTCCCTGGGGCGGGCGGCGGGGCTTCGACAGCCTCGTCCAGGCCGCCACCGGCATCGCCGCGACCGAGGGATCGCGGGAGCGGCCGGGCGCGCTGCCCGCGCAGGCGCTGGACCACGGCACGGGCTATCTGCTGGCGGCGGCGGTGCTGCGGGCGCTGACCGAACAGTCCTCCGAGGGCGGCAGCCGGGTCGTACGGCTGACGCTGGCGCGGACGGCGGCGTGGCTGACGGGGGCGGCGGCCGCCGGGGCGGATGCGGCGCGGGCGGCCGACAGCGCGTCGGACGCGGCCGGGGCGGCGCCCGAGGGCGTCGGGACGGTGGCGGGTGCGCCGTACGACGGTCCCGGGCCGTGGCTGGCGGAGACGGACAGCCCGATCGGGCGGCTGCGGTACGCCCGCTCGCCCGTCGCCTTCACCGGCGGCCCCGCCGGCTGGTCCCGCCCGCCCGGCCCCTGGGGAGCGGAAGCGGCCCGCTGGCTGTGACCCGCGGGCGACGGGCGGGCGGCGGAGGCCGGTCGCGCGGTCCGCGGAGGCCGGTCGCGCGGTCCCCGGAGGTCAGTCCGTGGTGACGAGCACCTTCAGGGCGACGCGCTCGTCCATGGCCTTGTAGCCGTCGGGCACGCCTTCCAGACCGACCGTCATGTCGAAGACCGGCGAGGGGTCGATCGTGCCGTCCAGGATGTCGGGCAGCAGCTCGGGGATGTACGTGCGGACCGGGGCGACGCCGCCGCGCAGGGCGACGTTCCGGTTGAACATGACGCCGAGGTCGACGCCGGTGCCGCTGCCGTGGGGCACCCCGACGAAGCCGATCGCACCGCCGTCGCGGGCGATGTGCAGGGCGGTCCGCATGGACTGCTCGGTGCCGACCGCCTCGACCACGGCGTGCGCGCCCTGGCCGCGGGTGAGTTCGCGGACCGCCTCGACGGCCGCGTCCCCGCGCTCGGCGACGACGTCGGTGGCGCCGAAGCGGCGGGCGATGTCGGTACGGGCCTCGTGCCGGCCGAGGGCGATGATCCGCTCGGCGCCCAGCCGGCGGGCGGCCAGCACCGCGCACAGCCCGACGGCGCCGTCGCCGACGACCGCGACCGTGGCCCCGGGCCGGGCGCCCGCGCCGAGGGCGGCGTGGTGGCCGGTGCCGAGGACGTCGGACAGGGTGAGCAGGGCGGACAGCAGCCGCGGGTCGGAGGCGGCGTCCTTGGGCAGCCGGACCAGGGTGCCGTCGGCGAAGGGCACCCGCACCGCCTCGCCCTGGCCGCCGTCGTAGCCCACCGAGCCCCAGAAGCCGCCGTGCTCGCAGGAGGTGGTCAGGCCCTCACGGCAGTAGTCGCACACGCCGTCGGACCACACGAAGGGAGCGACCACCAGATCGCCGGGCCGCACGCCCGTCACGTCGGAGCCGGTCTCCTCGACCACGCCGAGGAACTCGTGCCCGATGCGCTGACCGGGCTGACGGGCCGCCTCCCCGCGGTACGCCCACAGGTCGCTGCCGCAGATGCAGGCGCGCAGCACCCGCACCACGGCGTCGGTGGGTAGCTGCACCAGCGGCTCGGGCACGTCCTCCACCCGCATGTCGTACGGGGCGTGGATGGTGGTGGCGCGCATGACGGGGTCCTTCTCACTTCACTGGGGGGCGTACGGGGGTGCGCCGGGGGCGCTCCTCTGCCCGGGAGCGATCCCGGGCGCACTTCACCGTACGCCGCCTCCGGGCGCCCCGCGCACGAGGGGCTCGCGACCTGCCCGGACGGGGGCGTCAGACTCCCGTGGCACCCAGCAGGGCGCCCGCCGCGTAGGTGACGGCCATGGCCAGGGCGCCGCCGGCCACGTTGCGCGTCACGGCCCGGCCGGGCGGCGCCGCGCCGAGGCGGGCGCTGCTGAAACCGGTGAGGACGAGGGCGGCCAGCACGGACAGCACCGTGATCACCAGCCGCAGGCCGGCCGGCGGCAGCACGATCGCCAGCAGCGGCAGCAGCGCGCCGACCGTGAATGCCAGGAAGCTCGCCCCGGCCGCGTGCCAGGGGTTGGTCAGCCGGTCGGGGTCGATGCCCAGCTCGACGCTGGCGTGCGCCCGGAGCGCGTCGCGCTCGGTGAGCTGGCGGGCCGCGTCACGGGCCACCTCGGGGGAGAGCCCGCGCCGTTCGAGGAGTCCGGCCAGTTCCCGCAGCTCGGCCTCGGGCTGGTCGCGCAACTCCCGCCGCTCCTCGGCCAGTGCGGCCGTCTCCGCGTCCCGCTGGGTGGACACCGAGACGTACTCCCCCGCCGCCATCGACATCGACCCGGCCAGCAGACCGGCCAGTCCGGCGGTCAGCAGCGCCGAGCGGGAGTCGGTCGCCCCGGCGACGCCGACGACGAGTCCCGCGGTGGAGACGATGCCGTCGTTCGCGCCGAGGACCGCGGCCCGCAGCCAGTTGAGACGGGAACCGAGGGCGCCGCCGTGCGGCTCGTCATGCGTTGGTTCGGTCACAGCACGGAGGATCGCACGGCCGCGGTGCGTGGAGGGCCAGGGAGCGGGCGCGGGGCGGGCGCGCCGCGCACACCGCCCACGATGTGAACTGCAGTCCGATTTCGGCCATTTGCGCTGGAGTGCGCGCGCCCGGGGTGCGGGGCGGTCGTGAGCGGGCGCGCCGGGGGCGTGCGAGGGGCGCGTCGGGCCCCTGCGGGACGGGGTTGTCAGTCGCGGCCCGTATCCTCATGGACCATGCTCGAAGACCGCACGCTCGCAGGGGCCCTTCCCACTCCGTGGCCGGCCGCGTATCCGCAGGGATACGCGGTCGTTGACGTGGAGACCACCGGCCTGGCCCGCGACGACCGCATCATCTCCGCGGCGGTCTACCGGCTGGACGCGCGCGGCGAGGTCGAGGACCACTGGTACACCCTGGTCAACCCGGAGCGCGATCCGGGGCCGGTGTGGATCCACGGGCTGACGAGCGAGGCGCTGGAAGGGGCACCGCTCTTCACGGACGTCGCCGAGGAGTTCGCGGCCCGGCTGGCGGACCGCGTGCTCGTCGCGCACAACGCGGTCTTCGACTGGCAGATGATCGCCCGGGAGTACGCGCGGGCACGGCGGGAGGCGCCGGTGCGGCAACGCCTGTGCACCATCGCGCTCTCCAAGGAGCTGGGGCTGCCGCTGCCCAACCACAAGCTGGAGTCGCTGGCGGCGCACTTCGGGGTGGTGCAGCGGCGCGCGCACCACGCGCTGGACGACGCGCGGGTGCTGGCGGAGGCGTTCCGGCCGAGCCTGTGGGCCGCGGCGGCGGGCGGGGTGCGGCTGCCGCTGCTGGAGTGCCGGCCGCTGACCGAGTGGTCCGACCGGCCGGTGCCCCGGCAGCAGTCGGGCGGCTACGGCGGCTACCGGGCGAGCAGTTGGCGGCCGTCCCGCAAGAGGCCCGCGTGCCCCTATCCCAACCCGGGCCGTTACGAACCGGGCAAACGGCTCAAGCAGGGCATGCGGGTCGCCTTCTCCGGCGACACCTCCACCGAGCGGGAACTGCTGGAGGACCGCGCGACCGAGGCGGGGCTGCACGTCGCCACCAGCCTCTCCCGGCTGACCAGCCTGCTGGTGACGAACGATCCGGACTCGGGCACGACGAAGACGGCCAAGGCCCGCCAGTACGGCACCCCGGTCGTCGACGAGGCGGCCTTCGGCCAGCTCCTGGCGGACGTGGAACCGGCGGACGGCGACTGACGCACGCTCGGACCGCCGCCGCGGACCTGCACGGGACCGCCCCCGCGGACCTGCACGGGGCCGCTCCCACGAGCAGGACCGTCGCGACGGAGCGGACGGCGGCCACGAAGAGCCGGGCCACGGGCACGGGGCGGACGCCGCGCGCGGGTGGGGGCCCGCGCGCGTACGGGTGATTGGCGGGCGACTCGCCCGCGGCCATCACACCCGGGCGACGGCCACCGCTCACCCTGTGGCGCATGGCGAGATGTGAAGTATGCGGAAATGACTACGGTATGACCTTCGAGGTCCATGCCCAGGGAGCGGTGCACGTCTTCGACTGCTTCGCCTGCGCGATCCACCGCATGGCGCCGATCTGCGAGCACTGCCGGGTCCAGATCATCGGGCAGGGCGTCGAGGTCGAGGGCCACTGGTACTGCGGCGGACACTGCGCCCGCGCGGAGGGGAGGGTGGGGATCGTCGACAGTGTCTGAGCCGGCGGCGGGCCGGGCCGGCCGGCTCCGGACCGACCCGATCCGACTCGGGCGGGGCCGAGGACACCCCTGCCGAAAACACCCCACGGCGGGCGCGGTACCGTCGTGGGGTGTACCGCTTCCTGTTGACCCGCCAGTGGGTGATCCTGACCCTCGTGGCTCTGCTGCTCATCCCGACGATGATCTGGCTGGGTTTCTGGCAGCTGCACCGCCACGACCACCGGCAGAAGCTGAACGCGGTGATCACCGCCTCGCTGGCGGCGAAGCCCGTGCCGGTCGAGTCGCTCACCTCCGTGGGCGGGGCGGTCGCGCACGACGACATCTACCGCCGGGTCACCGCCGAGGGCCACTTCGACACGGCCCACGAACTGGTCGTGCGCCGCCGCACCAACAGCGACGACCAGGTCGGCTACCACGTGCTGACCCCGTTCGTGCTGGCGGACGGCAGGATGCTCCTCGTCAACCGCGGCTGGATCCCCTCCCCCGCCTCGCAGACCGCCTTCCCGAGGATCCCCGCCCCTGCCCGGGGCCAGATCACGGTCACCGGCCGGCTGATGCAGGACGAGACGACGGCGGCCAGCGGCATCAAGAACGTCGCGGGACTGCCGGACCGCCAGATCATGCTGATCAACAGCGGTCAGGTCGGCGCGCTCCTGCGGGGCTCGGGCGACAGCGCCGCCAGGTCCGTCCTCGGCGGCTACGTCGAGCTCGTCTCCCCCGCCCCCGAGGGCGGCAGCCCCCGGCTGCTCCCCTCGCCCAAGGAGGACACCAGCTGGATCGGCGTCGGCGACATCAACCTGCCGTACGCGATCCAGTGGTGGCTGTTCGCCGCGTGCGTCCCCGTCGGCTGGCTGGTGCTCGCCCGCCGCGAGGTGCGGGACCAGCGGCGGAAGGACGGGACGGACACCCCGGTGACGGCGGCCGAGAGCGAGACCGCGGCCGTGTAGCCGCGTGGCCGTACAGCGCGCGACCTCCGGCCGGGCTGATTGCGGCGCGGTCCGCCGGGAAGCCGGTCATCCATGTGGCCCCGGATCGAGGACTACGCCCTCATAGGCGACCAACAGACCGCCGCGCTGGTCGGCAGGGACGGCTCCGTCGACTGGCTCTGCCTGCCCCGCTTCGACTCGGCGGCCTGCTTCGCCCGACTGCTGGGCGACGAGGACAACGGGCACTGGCGCATCGCCCCCGTGGGCGTCGACGGCCCGTGCACCCGCCGCGCCTACCGCCACGACACCCTCGTACTGGACACCGAGTGGGACACGCCCGGGGGCTCCGTCCGCGTCACCGATCTGATGCCGCAGCGCGACCGGGCCCCCGACCTCGTCCGGATCGTCGAGGGGCTGAGCGGCCGGGTGACGCTGCGCAGTACGTTACGGCTGCGCTTCGACCACGGTTCCGTCGTCCCCTGGATGCGCCGCTCGGACGGCCACCGGGTCGCCGTCGCCGGACCGGACTCGGCGTGGCTGCGCAGCGAGCCGCCGGTGCGCACCTGGGGCGAGGACTTCGGGACGCACGCCGAGTTCGAGATCGCCGAGGGCGAGAAGGTGGCGTTCGTGCTGACCTGGCACCCCTCGCACGAGCCGCGCCCGCCGTTGATCGACCCGTACGAGGCGCTGGAGCACAGCGTCGCCGACTGGCGGGCGTGGGCGGCGCGCTGCCGCTACAGCGGCCCGCACCGGGACCTGGTCGTGCGGTCCCTGATCACCCTCAAGGCGCTCACCTACGCCCCCACCGGCGGCATCGTCGCGGCCCCGACGACCTCGCTGCCCGAGGAGCTGGGCGGCGTACGGAACTGGGACTACCGCTACTGCTGGCTGCGCGACTCCACGCTCACCCTCGGCGCGCTGCTGTCGGCGGGCTACCAGGAGGAGGCCGAGGCGTGGCGGAACTGGCTGCTGCGCGCGGTCGCCGGCAACCCGGCGGACCTGCAGATCATGTACGGGCTGGCGGGCGAGCGGCGGCTGCCGGAGTTCGAGCTGCCGTGGCTGCCCGGCTTCGCCGGCTCGGCCCCGGTGCGCATCGGCAACGAAGCGGTGCTCCAACGCCAGCTCGACGTGTACGGCGAGGTCATGGACACGCTGTCACTGGCCCGCCGCTCGGGCCTGTCGGCCAAGCCGCACATCTGGTCGATGCAGCGTGCGCTGCTGGACTTCCTGCGCGGGGTCTGGCGGGAGCCCGACGAGGGGCTGTGGGAGGTGCGCGGCGGACGGCGGCACTTCGTGCACTCCAAGGTGATGGTGTGGGTGGCCGCCGACCGGGCGGTACGCACCCTGGAGGAGGAACCGGAGCTGCGCGGGGACCTCGCCGGCTGGCGTCAGCTGCGCGCCGAGGTGCACCGGGAGGTGTGCGAGAAGGGCTACGACCCGCGCCGGGGCACGTTCACCCAGTCCTACGGCTCGCGTGAGCTGGACGCGGCCCTGCTGCTCATCCCGCGGGTGGGCTTCCTGCCGCCCGACGACCCGCGGGTGACCGGCACCATCGACGCCGTCCGCGCGGAGCTCGGCGAGGGCGGTCTGGTGCGCCGCTACAGCACCGACACGGCGGCCGTGGACGGGTTGCCCGGCGGCGAGGGCACGTTCCTGGTGTGCTCGTTCTGGCTCGCCGACGCGCTGCACATGACGGGGCGCACGAAGGAGGCCGAGGAGCTGTTCGAGCGTCTGGTGGGGCTGGCGAACGACGTGGGGCTGCTGGCGGAGGAGTACCTGGTGGACGACGGGTCGGGGGCCGGGCGGCAGCTCGGCAACTTCCCGCAGGCGTTCAGCCACATCGGCCTGGTGAACACCGCCCTCGCCCTGTACGGGGACGAGCGGGCAGGATAGGGGTCATGGATCTTGGACTGAAGGACCGGGTGTACGTCGTCACCGGGGCGACGCGCGGGCTGGGCAACGCCACCGCGCGCGAGCTGGTCGCCGACGGGGCGAAGGTGGTCATCACCGGGCGGGACGAGCAGCGGGTCGCCGACGC
This sequence comes from Streptomyces sp. NPDC093260, assembly GCF_040683715.1. Lineage (NCBI taxonomy): Bacteria > Bacillati > Actinomycetota > Actinomycetes > Kitasatosporales > Streptomycetaceae > Streptomyces > Streptomyces sp. NPDC093260. The sequence goes on along the minus strand of NZ_JBFBEK010000025.1, from coordinate 67,258 downwards.
GGCCGCCGAACTCGGCCCGAACGCCGTCGGGGTGGCCGTGGACAACGGGGACGCCTCGGCGGCCGAGCGGCTGATCGCCACCGCGCGGGAGCGCTTCGGCGGCTTCCACGGGGTGCTGATCAGCGTCGGCGGGCCGCCGCCCGGGTTCGTCGCGGACAACACCGACGAGCAGTGGCGGTCGGCGTTCGAGACGGTGTTCCTGGGCGCGGTGCGGCTGGCCCGCACCGCGGCGGCGGAGCTGGAGACCGGCGGCGTCATCGCCTTCGTGCTGTCCGGTTCGGTGCACGAGCCGATCCCCGGGCTGACCATCTCCAACGGTCTGCGGCCGGGCCTCGCCGGGTTCGCCAAGTCCCTCGCGGACGAGCTGGGGCCGCGCGGCGTGCGGGTCGTCGGGGTGCTGCCGGGCCGGATCGACACCGACCGGGTGCGGGAGCTGGACGCGCTGTCCGCGGACCCGGAGGCGACGCGGGCGGCGAGCGAGTCGCGCATCCCGCTGCGCCGCTACGGCACCCCGCAGGAGTTCGGGCGCGCCGCGGCGTTCCTGCTCTCGCCGGCGGCGTCCTTCGTCACGGGCGTGATGCTGCCGGTGGACGGCGGCGCCCGGCACGGCTTCTGACCGCGCCGGCGGCCGGCCTCCCGGTAGCGGGGCACCGCGCCGACGGCCGGCCGTCGCAGGCGGATGCCTGCGGCGGCCGGGTTCGTACGGAGAGGTCGGGCTATTCGCCGAGGCCCGCGAGGTCCCGCAGGCGGCGGCCCTGGGCCTGGCGTTCGGCGGTGCGCTGCTCCTCGTGGGAGCGGCCCTGGACGCCCTGGAGCAGCGCCTTGGTCTCGATGACCGCGTCGCGGGGCGCGGCGAGGATCGCCGAGGCGAGGTCCGTCGCGGCGGCGTCGAGCTGGTCGCGGGGCACGGCGATGTTGGCCAGGCCACTGCTCACCGACTCCTCGGCGGTGACGAACCGGCCGGTGACGCAGATCTCCAGCGCCCGGGCATAGCCGACCAGCCCCACCAGCGGATGCGTGCCGGTGAGGTCGGGCACCAGTCCGAGGCTGGTCTCGCGCATCGCGAACTGCACGTCGTCCGCGACGACGCGCAGGTCACAGGCGAGCGCCAGCTGGAAGCCCGCCCCGATGGCGTGCCCCTGGACCGCGGCGACGGTGACGATGTCGCTGCGCCGCCACCAGGTGAACGCCTCCTGGTACTCGGCGATGGTCGCGTCCAGTTCCTTGTCGCCACCGCGTGCGAGGTCGAGGAAGGACGGTTCGCCGTCGAAACCCTCCGGCGTGAACGCCTGCCGGTCGAGCCCGGCGGAGAACGACTTGCCCTCCGCACGCAGCAGCACGACGCGGACGGTGCCCGGCAGCAGCCGGCCGGCCTCGGTGAGCGCGCGCCACAGAGCGGGGCTCTGCGCGTTGCGCTTGGCCGGGTTGGTCAGCGTCACCGTGGCGAGCGCGTCGTCGACGGTGAGCCGTACGCCGTCCTTGTCGAGAACCGGGTCGAGCGGTGCGAGGTCGTGCTCGGGCGAAGCCATGGTGCGCCTCCGATGCGTGCGGTCAGCCGCGATGCCCTGCGCGGACATCGTAAGTGACTGCACAGTAACCACCCGGTGGACCTGCGGACCGACCGGGTGGTCACCATCGAAGCCGATGGGCCGCCCGGGATCAGGCCGAAGCGGCCTTCTTGCCCCGCGTCGCCCCGCCACGCCCACGGAGCGTGACGCCCGACTCGCTGAGCATCCGGTGCACGAAGCCATACGAGCGGCCGGTTTCCTCGGCCAACGCCCGAATGCTCGCACCGGCGTCGTACTTCTTCTTCAGGTCTGCCGCGAGCTTGTCGCGCGCGGCGCCGGTCACCCGGCTGCCCTTCTTCAGAGTCTCGGCCACCCGTGCCTCCTCATGGGAAGTGCGCTCTGGTCTCCTCATGATCACCCCTCCGGGGCCTCATGGCCACCCATTCGGCAAGGTCCGTGAGACACGGTTGTGACGACAGGAGTCCGCCCCCACAAGCGGAACCGAGCATTCCATCCGATGCTGTTCGTACCGCCGAACGGGTTCTTCCGAGAAACGCCAGGTCAGAGACGCACGACGGCCGAGCCCTTGGCGGATAAGGGCTCGGCCGGAAAATCCGTGTACGACACACCCCGATACGAGGAGATCTCACGCAGATGATGGATCACCGATGGGCCGAATGATCCATGCGGCGTTGATCAGGGCCCGCTCCGAGCCCGTTTAGACGCCCGGTCACGGCCCGTTCCAGGTCCGGTCGGGCCCGGTTCGAGCCCCGCACCGGACTCCGCCGTCGGCCGAGGACGTCAGGCGAGGGCGACCAGGTCCGCGTAGTCGGCGCCCCACAGGTCCTCGACGCCGTCGGGCAGCAGGATGATCCGCTCGGGCTGGAGCGCCTCGACGGCGCCCTCGTCGTGGGTGACGAGGACGACCGCGCCCTTGTAGGTGCGCAGCGCCCCGAGGATCTCCTCCCGGCTGGCCGGGTCGAGGTTGTTGGTCGGCTCGTCCAGCAGCAGCACGTTGGCGGAGGAGACCACCAGGGTGGCGAGCGCGAGACGGGTCTTCTCGCCGCCGGAGAGGACCCCGGCCGGCTTGTCGACGTCGTCGCCGGAGAACAGGAAGGAGCCCAGCACCTTGCGGACCTCGACCAGGTCCATGTCGGGCGCGGCCGACCGCATGTTCTCCAGCACCGTGCGGTCCGGGTCGAGGGTCTCGTGCTCCTGCGCGTAGTAGCCGAGCTTGAGACCGTGCCCGGGGACGACCTGACCGGTGTCGGGCTCCTCCACGCCGCCCAGCAGGCGCAGCAGCGTGGTCTTGCCGGCGCCGTTGAGGCCGAGGATGACGACCCGCGAGCCCTTGTCGATGGCCAGGTCGACGTCGGTGAAGATCTCCAGGGAGCCGTACGACTTCGACAGGCCCTCGGCCATCAGCGGCGTCCTGCCGCACGGCGCGGGCTCGGGGAAGCGCAGCTTGGCGACCTTGTCGGACTGGCGCACGGCCTCGAGGCCCGCGAGCAGCTTGTCGGCGCGGCGGGCCATGTTCTGCGCGGCGACGGTCTTGGTGGCCTTGGCGCGCATCTTGTCGGCCTGGGAGTGCAGCGCGGCGGCCTTCTTCTCGGCGTTGGCGCGCTCGCGCTTGCGGCGCTTCTCGTCGGCCTCGCGCTGCTGCTGGTAGAGCTTCCAGCCCATGTTGTAGACGTCGATCTGGGAGCGGTTGGCGTCCAGGTAGAACACCTTGTTGACGACCGTCTCGACCAGGTCGACGTCGTGGGAGATGACGATGAAGCCGCCGCGGTAGGTCTTGAGGTAGTCGCGCAGCCAGACGATCGAGTCCGCGTCGAGGTGGTTGGTGGGCTCGTCCAGCAGCAGGGTGTCCGCGTCGGAGAACAGGATCCGGGCCAGCTCGATCCGGCGGCGCTGACCGCCGGAGAGCGTGTGCAGGGGCTGGCCGAGCACCCGGTCGGGCAGGTTGAGCGCGGCGGCGATGGTGGCGGCCTCGGCCTCGGCGGCGTAACCGCCCTTGGTGAGGAACTCCGTCTCCTGGCGCTCGTACTGCCTGAGGGCCTTCTCACGGGTGGCGCCCTGGCCGTTGGCGATGCGCTGCTCGTTCTCCCGCATCTTGCGGATCAGGACGTCCAGGCCGCGGGCGGACAGGATGCGGTCGCGGGCGAGCACGTCGAGGTCGCCGGTGCGCGGGTCCTGCGGGAGGTAACCCACCTCGCCGGAGCGGGTGATGGTGCCGGCGGCGGGGATACCCTCGCCGGCCAGGCACTTGGTGAGGGTGGTCTTGCCTGCGCCGTTGCGGCCGACCAGACCGATGCGGTCGCCCTTGGCGACGCGGAAGGTGGCGTTCTCGATGAGGATGCGGGCGCCGGCGCGCAGCTCGATGCCGGTGGCGGAGATCACGGACAGACTCCAGGGCGGGTGGGGGCGGGATGGACGGCTGAGGACGTTCCCGCTGGTCTAATGCGCGAGGAGAATGGCCATGCGGAACAGTCTAACGGGGGGCCGCAAGCGGTTTTCCCAGGCGTGCGCGCGGGCCGGGGGCGGGCGGCTCCGGCGCGCGCGGACCCGCTCGCCGGCCGCCGGCAGGCGCACCGGGCGGGGCGCGGGCCGGACGGCACGTGCGCGGGAACGGCCGCGGGGCGTGCGAGGACGGGCGCCGGGCGGGCGGGAACCGCCTGCCGGACGGACCGACGGGAGGACAGCCCAGCAGGACGTCGGCCGGCCGGCAGGACGTCAGTCAGCGGGAGAGCCGCGACCACCGGAACCTGCCGGCCCTACCGATGTCAGTGGGCGGTGCCACACTGGGCGCCGGGCCGGAGAAACCGGCCGAAACCGGGTCACGAGGGAGTGGTCGGCATGGCGGACGCGGTCGCGGGCGGGCGCCCGAGCATCTACCCGACACTGCTGTACGCGGACGCGAAGGCCGCCGTCGGGCAGCTGACCGAGGCCCTCGGTTTCACGGAACTGTCGGTGTACGAGGGTGAGGACGGCCTCGTCCACCACGCCGAGCTGGTGCAGGGCAACGGCGCGGTGATGCTCGGTTCCAGGGGCCGTGGCGGACGGTTCGACGAGGCGATGCGCGGCGCGGGCCCGGCGGGGGTGTACGTCGTCGTGGACGACGTGGACGGCCACTACCAGCGCGCGGTGGACCACGGCGTGGAGATCCTGATGCCCCCGACCGACCAGGAGTACGGGTCCCGGGACTACATGGCCCGGGACCTGGAGGGCAACGTCTGGAGCTTCGGCACGTACGCGCCGCGCACGGAGGGCTGAGCCCGCCGCCGCGGGCCCGCGTCCGCTCCGGGCCGCTCAGCTGCCGCCGGTGTGGACCTGGAAGGCCGCCCGGCGCACGGCCTTGGCCAGGGCCGGATCGGGGTGCGCGGCGGCGAGCGCGACCAGCACCTGCACGGTGCGCGGGTGCCCCACGGCCCGCACCTCGTCCAGCAGGGCGGGGACGGTGGGCTGCACCGCGGCCTCCAGGTGGCGCACCAGCATCGGGGCCTCGCCGTGGTCGGCGACGGCGGCCGCGGTGTCCACCCACAGCCAGGTCGCCTCCTCGCGGGTGAGGACCTCGTGCGCGTCCTCCGGGTCCACGCCGTCGTGCTCGGCCAGCCACAGCAGGGCGTACGGCCGCAGCGCCGGCTCGTCCAGCACGGCCCGTACGTCCGGCTCGGCGGGGGCGCCCACCACGCGCAGCGCCTCGAAGGCGAGGCCGCGCAGCAGGGCGTCCTCGCCGCGGGCGGCGGCGAGGAGTTCGGTGACGGCGCTGCCGACGGGGCGGGCGGCGAGCCAGGCGCGGTACTCGGCGCGGGCCGCGTTGGGGCGCAGTTGCGCGCAGCCGCGCAGCATGTCCTCGGCGGCCTGCTCGATGTTCCCGGCCGGGCTCTGCGCGGCGACGCAGATCTGCTCCAGCTTCACCCAGACCGCCCAGCTGCCGAGCGGGGTGAGGGTGGCCTGGCCGTCGCCGTAGGTGAGCGCGCCGACGGAGGCGAGCGCGCCGAGGGCCCAGTCGAGCAGGGGCGCGAGCGGGGCGTCGTCGGCCTCGGCGGGCTCGGCGGGCTCCGCTGCTCCCGGGGCGGGCGGACCAGCGGGTTGGAGCTGCGGGTCGTAGGGGACCTCGCAGCGGGCGGTGCGCAGCTCGGTGACGCGCTGCTGGAGCAGGTCCAGGAGCTGTTCGACGGGGACGGGTCCGGCCGAGAGCTGGAGGAAGGAGAGGACCTGCGGCATGGCCGAGACGACCTCGGCGACGGCGGCGGCCTCGTGCTCCGCGGGCTCGGGGCAGGCCAGAGACCAGGCGTCGAACAGGGCCACCCAGCCGCGCAGCACCGCGCTGTCGTCGCGGTCCCAGGCGCGCAGCCGCCAGCCGGGGCGGGCGCTGTCGCCGTGCACCTCGATGAGGCCGGCCAGCCGGGCCGTGTCCCAGTCGGCGCGGACCTCGGCGGCGGTGAGGCCCAGCTCGGCGGCGGCGCGTTCGGCGGTGCTCGCGGAGAGGGTGGCCTTGCCGTCGGCGGTGGCCCCGGCCCGGCCGGGTCCGAGGGCGGCGTCGGCCCAGCGGGCGACGCGGGCCGCGCCGGCCAGGCCGGAGCGCGCCATTCTGGCCAGCTCCGCGGGGGCCGGTGTGCCCTCCGGTGGGCGGGGCGCGGGGCGGCGCGAGCGCCGCTGGTTCACGGCTCGGGGGGCGGCGGCCAGGGGTCGTGGGCGGACGAGTCGAAGCCTGGAGTCGCGCGGGATACGGGACGTCACAGGTGCAGTCTTCCGGTTGACGGTCCGAAAACCCAAACGGAATGTCACGGCGGGCGACGGGGATGGCCAACGCAGGGGGCCGCGGGGCGTGCGAAACGGCGGGATCCGGCCAGCCGGGCAGGAGGATCCGCGGGGCGCGGGAGCGGCCGGCGCGGGAGCGGCGGCCGCGCGCCGGGGCCGGGAGCGGAATCGCCGCGCGCCCCGGGGCGGCGCGCCGGGCCCGGCGCGCCGCGGCGGTCACATCAGCGGGGTCAGGAAGCGGCGCAGCGCCTCCTCGTACCCCTCGGGGTCGGCGTTCCACATGGCGCCGTGGGGGGCGTCGGGGACCGTGTGCAGGGCGATGAGGTTGGGGCGCTGCTCGGCGAGACGGCGGGAGAAGCGCCAGGGGGCGACCTCGTCGGCCGGGCCGTGGAAGATCAGGGTGGGCACCGTGAGCAGCGCGGCGTCGGCGGCCACGGTGACGCGATCCGCGTGCAGTCCGGTGCGGCCCTGGGCGGCGCGCACCGCGAGCGGCAGCAGGGCGTTCGGGGTGTGCCGCGCCCTGGCCAGGGCGCGCAGGGTGGCCTCCCAGTCGAGGACGGGCGAGTCCAGGACCAGTCCGGAGACGCGGTCGCGCAGCTCCGAGTGGAGGGCGGCGCGCAGCGCCATGGTGGCGCCGGTGGACCAGCCGTGCAGGACGACCCGTTCGGCGCCGTGGCGCACGGCGTAGCGGATCGCCGCGTCCAGGTCGCGCCACTCGGTCTGGCCGAGATGGCTCAGGCCGTCCGGGGAGCGGGGCGCGCCGAGGTCGCCGCGGTAGGCCGGGTCCAGCACCGGGAAGTGTCTGCGGTGCAGGAACTCCATGATGTTCAGGGGAAGTTCCCGGGTGGTGCCGAGCCCGTGCACGGTGATCACCCAGGTCTCGCGGACGGCGGGCACCAGCCAGGCCGGCATGTCGCCGAGTTCGCCGGGGATCTCCACGTCCCGGTACCGCAGGCCGAGGGCGGCGTGCGGGTCGCCCACGTACAGGTTGGGGGTGAACCAGACCTTGTCGCGGGGGCGCAGGTCGCCGTGGGTGACCCGGTCGAGGCGGCGGACGACGGTGTCCGGCAGGTGCGGGGCGCCGTCCAGGACGGGCCCGACGACCGCGTGGGAGCCGTTGCCGGCCAGGCCGTAGGTACCGCGGCGCAGGGAGGCCAGATCGCGGGTGAGGGTGATCTGGCCGTCGGCCGTGCCGTGCACGGTGAGGCGGTGATCGGTGGGCAGGGGGCGGCCCGGAGGCGCCTTGAGCGCGGCGTCGCTGGCCAGCCGGCCCGCGGCGACGCTCGCCGCGCCGGCCGCCAGGGCCGCGGTGACGGCCGCTGCCGTCGCTTTCACTGTGCGCACAGGACCAGTGTCACGGTGTACCGGCTCACCGGCCAGCGGAAGGAAGGGTCGGGGTGACATGCCCCTGCGGGTTCCAGGAAGAGCGGGGTTCATCCCTGGACGGGCCGGCGAGGTTCGTTCTCCGGCCGGGGTTCCGGGGCCCGGCTTGCGGGCGGCTGGCCGTAGGCGCGCAGGCGGCGGGTCGCCTCCTCGAGCTGCTCCGGGGTGAGCAGGGACGGGGTGCGGCCGGGGATCGCGGAGGCGGTCAGCCACAGGCGGCACATCCACTCCAGCTGGGCGGTGCGGTCGTACGCCTGGTCGAGGGTGGCGCCGTGGGTGAGGGTGCCGTGGTTCTGGAGGAGGCAGCCGGAGCGGCCGGCGAGGGCCCGGAGCGTGTGCGCGGCCAGTTCCTCGGTGCCGTACGTCGCGTACGGGGCGACCCGCACCGGTCCGCCGAGGGCGCCGGCCATGTAGTGGACGAGCGGCAGCTCGGGGACGAGGGTGGAGACGGCCGTGGCGTGCACGGCGTGGGTGTGCACGACGGCGCCCGCGTCGGTGGCGCGGTAGACGGCGAGGTGCATGGGCAGCTCGCTGGTCGGGGCGAGCGAGCCGAGCACCTGGCGTCCGTCGAGGCCGACGCCGGTCACGTCGCCGGGGGTGAGCCGGTCGTAGGGCACGCCGGACGGGGTGACCAGCACGGTGTCGCCGACCCGTACCGACACGTTGCCGGAGGTGCCGACGACCAGTCCGTCGGCGACGGTGCGGCGGGCCGTCGCCACCAGGTCGCGCCAGGCGCGGATCTCCTCGGGCCGGGGCTCCCGGCGACCGTTCGGCCGCGGACGGTCACCGTGTCGCCGGTCCTGCTCTTCAGTCATGCGGTGATCCTGCCAGCGGTGTGAAGTGGGCAACAGAATCGGACACCGCCCATACCGGCTCAGTTCATCTTCCGTTCACCCTGGTTACCTACGTTCAACGAGCCAATGACGCTCGAACGATTGCCTGGGTAAATGGAAAGCTTCTCGCTGATCCTCGCGATCGTGGTGATAACCGCACTCGCGTTCGATTTCACGAACGGTTTCCACGACACCGCCAACGCGATGGCCACCACCATCTCCACCGGCGCGCTCAAGCCCAAGGTCGCCGTGGCCATGTCGGCCGCGTTGAACCTGGTGGGCGCCTTCCTCTCCGTGGAGGTCGCGAACACGATCTCCAAGGGTCTCGTCGACGAGGCCGGCATCCGTCCCGAGGTCATCTTCGCCGCCCTGGTCGGCGCGATCCTCTGGAATCTGCTGACCTGGCTGGTCGGGCTGCCGTCCAGTTCCTCGCACGCCCTGATGGGCGGCCTGATCGGCGCCACCGTCGCCTCCGCCGGCTTCGGCGCGGTGCACGGCGGGGTACTGGTCACCAAGGTCATGATCCCGGCCGTCGCCGCCCCGGTCGTCGCGGGCGTCGCCGCGCTGGCCGCGACCCGGCTGTCGTACACGATCGGCGCGAAGTCCGACGGCAAGGCGGCCGAAAAGGGCCACCGGGCCGGGCAGATCGCCTCCGCCGGTCTGGTATCGCTGGCGCACGGCACCAACGACGCGCAGAAGACGATGGGCATCATCACCCTCGCCCTGATCGCCGGCGGCGCCATCGCCCCCGGTTCCAACCCTCCCACCTGGGTGATCCTCTCCGCGGGCCTGGCCATCGCGCTCGGCACGTACATCGGCGGCTGGCGCATCATCCGCACCATGGGTTCGGGTCTGACCGACCTCCAGCCGCAGCAGGGCTTCGCCGCGCAGACCAGCTCGGCGGCCGCGATCCTGGCCTCCTCCCACCTGGGCTTCTCGCTCTCCACCACGCACGTCGTCTCCGGTTCGGTGATGGGCGCGGGACTCGGCCGCAAGGGCGGCGTGGTCCGCTGGTCCACCGCGGGCCGGATGGCCGTCGCCTGGGTGCTGACGCTGCCGGCCGCGGCACTGGTGGGCGCGGGCGCGGAGGCCGTGACGGGCCTCGGCGACTGGGGCACCGCGCTGGTCGCCGTGTTCCTCGTCGCCTCCTCCGCGGCGATCTGGAAGATCTCCCGCCGCCAGGTCGTCGACCACACCAACGTCACCGCGACCCCCGCCGGGTCCGAGGAGCCGGCCGGCGTGGTGACCCAGGCGATCGCCGCCGTGGCCCCGCCCCCGTCGGCCCCGGCCCCGGAGTTCCCGGCGCAGGCCACCGAGCCCCCGGCGCACGTCCTGGACATCCCGGCACAGGCCGTCGGCTCCCCCGCCGCGGCGCTCGCCGCCCCGATCGGCGCGGCCCCGGCCGCCGCCCTGCTCGCCGAGGACCTCGCGGCGACCATCCCCGCCCCGGCGTCCGCGCCGCGCACCGACCCGGCGTCCTCGGCTACCCCCACGGGCGCGGCGGTGCCGCCGGCCGCGACCGTCTGAGCCCCGCACCCCGGCCTCCCAAGGAAGCATCACCATGAAGATCGACTGGGCAGCTCTCGGCTCCGTCTTCGGCGTCAGCCTCGTGGTCACCGTGGGCCTCGTGGCCCTGTTCACCCTCGGCATCGTCGGCCTCTCCCGCCGCGAGCGGGCCTCCGTCCAGGGCGACGGCGGCGGGGCGCTCGCCGTCACCGGCGCCTACGTCTGCTTCGCGGCGTGCGCCGCGGCGGTGGGCTACGGCATCTACCTGATCATGGGCAAGGGCTGACCCGGCCCCGGTCCGGGGACAGGGCCCGCCCCTCCCCGGACCGGTCACGGCCCCTGCCCTGACCGCCCTTCAGCCCACTCCTCCGCCCCGTGCGAGGACCGCAACCGAGCGGCCGGCGCGGGGCGGAGCCGTGTCCGGGGCAGGGCGCGGAGCGGGGCCCACGGCTGCGCGCCGGGGCGCGAGCGGGCGCGTACACGGCGCGGGGAGGGCGGGAGCCGCACGCGGGGCGCGGAGCCGGTGTGGGCCTCATCTCAGTCGTGCGACGCAGGTCAACGGCAAGTTGACGGGTGTTCGCGGCCCGTGGTGGACTGCCGGGGCCATGTACGGCGGCAGGAGAGGAAGCCCGGTGCGAATCCGGCGCGGTCCCGCCACTGTGACCGGGGAAGAACCCCCGGGAGCCAGGAACTCTCACCGCCGGTCTCGTCGAACCAGGGCGTGGACACCCTGAGTGAGGACATATCGCCATGCGCGGCTGCCGACCGAGAGTCACCGGCGACACCTTGACCGTCCCCGCGGCGGGCTGACCCGATGGGTGCCGATCGCGTCTTCGCGTACGGCGCCGCCGCCGGCCTCCTCGGCGACCTCCTCCTCGGCGATCCGCGCCGCGGGCACCCGGTCGCCGCGTTCGGCCGTGCCGCGGGCGCCGTGGAACGCGTGCTGTGGCGGGACCACCGCGGGTGGGGCGCCCTGCACACCGCGGTGTGCGCGGGCGGCGCCGCCGCGCTCGGCGCCGTCGCCGCCCGCGCCGTCCGCACCTCCCCCACCGCCTCCGTCGCACTGACCGGCGTCGCCACCTGGTCCGTCGTCGGCGGCACCTCCCTCGCCCGCGAGGCCCGCGCCGTCGGACGCGCCCTGGAGTCCGGCGACGTCGAGGCCGCCCGGGCCCGCCTCCCCCACCTGTGCGGACGCGACCCGCAGGCGCTGGACGCCGACGGGATCGCCCGCGCCGTGGTCGAGTCGGTCGCCGAGAACACCTCCGACGCCGTGGTCGGCGCGCTCACCTGGGGCGCCGTCGCGGGCGTGCCGGGACTCCTCGGGTTCCGGGCGGTCAACACGCTCGACGCGATGGTCGGCCACAAGTCGCCACGCCACCGCCGCTACGGCTGGGCCTCCGCCCGGCTGGACGACGTGGCGGGCTGGCCGGGGGCGCGGCTGACCGCCGTCCTGGCCACCGTGGCCGGCGGCGATCCGCGCGGCGCCGTACGGGCCTGGCGCGCCGACGCCGCCGAGCACCCGAGCCCCAACGCCGGGCCGGTCGAGGCCTCGTTCGCGGGCGCGCTCGGCGTGCGGCTGGGCGGCACCCTGTCGTACGGGGGGCGCGTCGAGCACCGTCCGGTGCTCAACGGCGGCGGACGCGCCGTCCAGGTGTCCGACATCGACCGGGCCGTACGCCTCTCCCGGCGCGTGAGCTGGCTCGCGCTCGGCGTCTGCGCCGGCGCACGCCTCCTGGGCAGTCGCCTCCTCAACCCCGCGCCGAAGGGCGGTCACCCCTTGGCCGCCGCGCCGAAGTCCGGCCGCCGCGCCCGCATCCCCGTGCCGAAGGGACGTACCTCATGAGCGGCGGTCTGCTCGTCGCCGGAACCACCTCCGACGCCGGGAAGAGCGTCGTCACCGCCGGGATCTGCCGGTGGCTGGTCCGCCAGGGCGTCAAGGTCGCGCCGTTCAAGGCGCAGAACATGTCCCTGAACTCCTTCGTCACCCGCGAGGGCGCCGAGATCGGCCGCGCGCAGGCCATGCAGGCGCAGGCGTGCCGCATCGAGCCGACCGCGCTGATGAACCCGGTGCTGCTCAAGCCGGGCGGCGAGCAGAGCAGCCAGGTGGTGCTGCTCGGCAAGCCGGTCGGCGAGCTGAGCGCCCGCGGCTACCACGGCGGGCGGCAGCAGAAGCTCCTGGGCACCGTCCTGGACTGCCTGGCCGAGCTGCGGGGCACGTATGACGCGGTGATCTGTGAGGGGGCGGGCAGCCCGGCGGAGATCAACCTGCGCCGGACCGACATCGTCAACATGGGCATCGCGCGCGGCGCTCGGCTGCCAGTGCTCGTCGTCGGCGACATCGACCGCGGCGGCGTCTTCGCCTCCTTCTTCGGCACCCTCGCCCTGCTGTCCCCCGAGGACCAGGAGCTGGTCGCCGGGTTCCTCGTCAACAAGTTCCGCGGCGACGTCTCGCTGCTCGAACCCGGCCTCGACATGCTGCACGGGCTGACCGGGCGGCACACCTACGGCGTGCTGCCGTTCCGGCACGGGCTCGGCATCGACGAGGAGGACGGCCTCCGGGTCTCCCTGCGCGGCGCCGTCCGGGAGTCCGTCGTCGCCCCGCCGGTCGGCGAGGACGTGCTGCGCGTCGCGGTCTGCGCGATCCCGCTGATGTCCAACTTCACCGACGTGGACGCGCTGGCCGCCGAACCGGGCGTCGTGGTGCGGTTCGTGGACCGCCCGGAGGAACTGGCCGACGCGGACCTGGTCGTCGTCCCCGGCACCCGCGGCACGGTCCGCGCACTGCGCTGGCTGCGGGAGCGGGGCCTCGCCGACGCCCTGGTGCGCCGGGCCGCCGAGGGGCGGCCGGTGCTCGGCGTCTGCGGCGGCTTCCAGATCCTCGGCGAGCACATCGAGGACGAGGTCGAGTCGCGCGCCGGCGCGGTCGCGGGGCTCGGACTGCTGCCCGTGCGGGTGCGCTTCGCCCGCGAGAAGACCCTCACCCGGCCCTCCGGGCAGGCCCTCGGCGAGCCGGTCGAGGGGTACGAGATCCACCACGGGGTGGCCGCCGTCGAAGGCGGTGAGCCCTTCCTGGACGGCTGCCGGGTCGGCGCCGTGTGGGGCACCCACTGGCACGGCTCGCTGGAGTCGGACGGCTTCCGGCGCGCCTTCCTGCGTGAGGTGGCCGCCGCCGCGGGCCGCCGCTTCACACCCGCGCCCGGCACCTCGTTCGCCGCGCTGCGCGAGGAGCAGCTCGACCGGCTCGGCGACCTCATCGAACAGCACGCGGACACGGACGCGCTGTGGCGGCTCATCGAGTCCGGCGCGCCGCAAGGACTGCCCTTCATCCCACCGGGAGCGCCCGCATGAGCACAGTGTTGTTGTTGTCGACCGCCGACACCGATCTCCTGGCGGCCCGGGCCTCCGGCGCGGACTACCGGATCGGCAACCCGACCCGCGTGGACGTGGCAGCCGAGCTGCCCGCGCTGCTGGACGGCGCGGACCTCGCCGTCGTCCGGCTGCTCGGCGGCAAGCGGGCCTGGGAGGACGGGCTGGCCGCCCTGAAGGCCTCCGGGGTGCCGACCGTGCTGCTGGGCGGCGAGGCCGTGCCGGACGCGGAGCTGATGGCCGAGTCGTCCGTCCCGGCGGGTGTGGTGGCCGAGGCGCTGCGCTACCTGGTCGAGGGCGGACCCGACAACCTCACCGAGCTGGCCCGGTTCCTGTCCGACACGGTGCTGCTGACCGGCGAGGGCTTCGAGGAGCCCCGGAAGATGCCGGAGTTCGGCGTCCACGGCGACCGCGCCCTCACCCCGGGCCGGCCCACCGTCGGCGTGCTCTTCTACCGCGCCCACGAACTCAGCGGCAACACCGCCTTCGTGGACACCCTGTGCGACGCGATCGAGGCGCACGGCGCCAACGCCCTCCCGGTGTACTGCGGTTCGCTACGCGGCGCCGACCCGGCCCTGTACGAGCTGCTGGCCGAGGCGGACGCCCTCGTCGCCACCGTGCTGGCCGCCGGCGGCACGCACGCCTCGCGGGCATCGGCGGGCGGCGACGAGGAGGCCTGGGACATCGGCGCACTCGCCGACCTGGACGTGCCTGTGCTGCAGGGGCTCTGCCTCACCTCCTCGCGGGCCGCCTGGGACGAGTCGGACGCCGCGCTGTCGCCCATGGACGCGGCGATGCAGGTCGCGATCCCCGAGTTCGACGGCCGGCTGATCACCGTCCCGTTCTCCTTCAAGGAACAGGGCCCGGACGACGTCCCGGTGTACGTGGCCGACCCCGAGCGCGCCGCCCGCGTCGCCGGGATCGCCGTACGGCACGCCCGCCTCGGGCACAAGCCGAACGCCGAGAAGAAGGTCGCCCTCGTCTTCACCGCCTACCCGACCAAGCACTCCCGCGTCGGCAACGCGGTCGGCCTCGACACCCCTGCCTCCGCGGTACGCGTCCTGGACGCCCTGCGCGACGCCGGGTACACGCTGACCGAATACCCCGCGGGCGGCGACGAGTTGATCCACCGGCTCATCGAGGCCGGCGGCCACGACGTGGAGTGGCTGACCGAGGAGCAGCTCGCCGCCGCGCCCGCCCGAGTGCCGCTCGCCGACTATCAGGCGTGGTTCGCGCGGCTCGACCCGGAGCTGCGCGAGGCGATGACCGAGGCGTGGGGCGAGCCGCCGGGCTCCCTGTACGTCGACGGCGACGACATCGTGCTCGCCTCCCTCCGGTTCGGGAACGTCGTCGTCATGATCCAGCCGCCGCGCGGCTTCGGCGAGAACCCGATCGCGATCTACCACGACCCCGACATGCCGCCCTCCCACCACTACGTGGCGGCCTACCGCTGGCTGGACAACAGCTTCGGCGCGGACGCGATCGTGCACATGGGCAAGCACGGCACGACGGAGTGGCTGCCGGGCAAGGGCCTCGGCCTGAGCGCCGGGTGCGCACCGGACGCGGTCCTCGGCGAACTCCCGCTGATCTACCCGTTCATCGTCAACGACCCGGGCGAGGGCACCCAGGCCAAGCGACGCGGCCACGCCACCGTGGTCGACCACCTCGTCCCGCCGATGGCCCGCGCCGACACCTACGGCGATCTGGCCAAGCTGGAACAGCTCCTGGACGAGTACGCCCTCGTCTGTGACCTGGACCCGGCCAAGGCCCCGGCCGTCCGCGCCCAGATCTGGACGCTGGTCAAGGCCGCCGAGCTGCACCACGACCTGCACGTGAACGAGCAGCCGGACGACGACGAGTTCGACGAGTTCGTCATGCACATCGACGGCTATCTGTGCGAGATCAAGGACGTGCAGATCCGCGACGGCCTGCACGTCCTCGGCGGCGGCCCGGTGGGCGAGCCCCGGGTGAACCTGGTCCTCGCGGTGCTGCGCGCCTCCCAGGTGTGGGGCGGGCAGGCGAACGCGCTGCCCGGTCTGCGGGCCTCGCTCGCGGCCCACTTCGGGCTGGTGGAGAAGGAGTTGCTGGCCGAGCCGGGCGCCCCGGTGAAGATCCCGGTGGAGCTGACGGACCTGGCGGACGGTCCGGCGCGGTCGGCCGCCGACGCGATCGACCTGCTGGAGCAGCTGTGCCGGCGGATCGCGGAGGGCATGGAGGAACGCGGCTGGGCGGCGGCCGAGAGCGCCGCCCTGGTACGGGAGGTGCTGAAGGCCGAACTGCCCGAGGCGGTCGCGGTGCTGGAGTTCGCCTGCACCGAGGTCGTGCCGCGGCTCGCCCGCACCACGGACGAGATCGGGCACATCCTGCGGGCGCTGGACGGCGGTTACGTCCCGGCCGGTCCGTCCGGCTCACCGACCCGCGGCCTGGTCAACGTGCTGCCGACCGGCCGCAACTTCTACTCCGTCGACCCCAAGGCGATTCCGTCCAGACTGAGTTGGGAAGTCGGCCAGTCGCTGGCGGACTCACTGGTGCAGCGGTACCTGACCGACACCGGCGCGTACCCGAAGTCCGTCGGCCTGACGGTGTGGGGCACCTCCGCGATGCGCACGCAGGGCGACGACATCGCCGAGATCCTGGCGCTGCTCGGCTGCCGCCCGGTGTGGGACGACGCCTCGCGCCGGGTGACCGGCTTCGAGGTGGTGCCGCTGGAGGAGCTGGGCCGGCCGCGCATCGACGTCACGGTCCGTATCTCCGGCTTCTTCCGGGACGCGTTCCCGCACGTGGTCGGGCTGATCGACGACGCGGTGCGGGCGGTGGCGGAGCTGGAGGAGCCCGCCGAGTCCAACTACGTACGGGCGCACGCCGACGAGGACACCGCCGAGCACGGCGACCGGCGGCGCGCGACGGCCCGGATCTTCGGCTCCAAGCCGGGCGCGTACGGCGCGGGCCTGCTGCCGCTGATCGACGCCCGCAACTGGCGCTCGGACGCGGACCTCGCCGAGGTGTACGCGGTGTGGGGCGGTTACGCCTACGGGCGCGGGCTCGACGGGCGGGCGGCGCGCGGCGACATGGAGACGGCGTTCCGGCGGATCGCGGTGGCCGCGAAGAACGTCGACACGCGCGAGCACGACCTGGTCGACGCGGACGACTACTTCCAGTACCACGGCGGCATGGTGGCCATGGTCCGCCATCTGACGGGCACCAGCCCGGAGGCGTACGTCGGCGACTCGGCCGCCCCGGACCAGGTCAGGACCCGCACGCTGGGCGAGGAGACCCACCGCGTCTTCCGCGCCCGGGTGGTCAACCCGCGCTGGATGGCGGCCATGCGCCGGCACGGCTACAAGGGCGCCTTCGAGATGGCGGCCACCGTCGACTACCTGTTCGGCTACGACGCCACGGCGGGCGTGGTGGACGACTGGATGTACGAGAAGCTCAGCGCCGAGTACGTCTTCGACGCGGAGAACCGGGACTTCATGAAGAAGTCCAACCCGTGGGCGCTGCGCGGCATCACGGAACGGCTCCTGGAGGCGGCGGACCGGGGGCTGTGGGCGGAGCCGGACGCGGACACGCTGGAGCGGCTGCGCGCCACCTATCTGGAGCTCGAGGGCGACTTGGAGGACGACGAGAAGTGAGTACCCCGTTTCCGTTCACGGCCGTCGTCGGTCAGGACGATCTGCGGCTGGCGCTGCTGCTGAACGCCGTCTCCCCGGCGGTCGGCGGTGTGCTGGTACGCGGCGAGAAGGGCACCGCGAAGTCCACCGCCGTGCGGGCGCTCTCGGCGCTGCTGCCCGCGGTGGACGTCGTCTCCGGGTGCCGTTTCTCCTGCGACCCGGACGCGCCCGACCCCGCCTGCCCCGACGGGCCGCACGAGCCGGGGGCGTTCGAGTCGCGCCCGGCGCGGATGGTCGAGCTGCCGGTCGGCGCCTCCGAGGACCGGCTGGTGGGCGCCCTGGACATCGAGCGGGCGTTGGCGGAGGGCGTGAAGGCCTTCGAACCGGGCCTGCTCGCCGACGCCCACCGGGGCATCCTCTACGTCGACGAAGTCAACCTCCTGCACGACCACTTGGTCGATCTGCTGCTCGACGCGGCCGCCATGGGCGCCTCGTACGTCGAGCGCGAGGGCGTCTCCGTACGGCATGCCGCGCGGTTCCTGCTCGTCGGGACCATGAACCCCGAAGAGGGCGAGCTGCGGCCTCAGTTGCTGGACCGGTTCGGGCTGACCGTCGAGGTCGCCGCCTCCCGCGAGCCCGACCAGCGGGTGGAGGTCGTGCGCCGGCGGCTCGCCTACGACGACGATCCGGCCGGGTTCGCCGCGCGCTGGGCCGGCGAGGAGGCCGCGGTGCGGCACCGCATCGTCGCCGCGCGGGAGTTGCTGCCGCAGGTGCGGCTCGGGGACGGGGCGCTGCGGCAGATCGCGGCGACCTGCGCCGCCTTCGAGGTGGACGGCATGCGTGCCGACATCGTGATGGCGCGTACGGCGACGGCGCTGGCCGCCTGGGCGGGGCGGACCGACGTCCTCGCCGAGGACGTACGGCAGGCCGCGCTGCTGGCACTGCCGCACCGGCGGCGGCGCAACCCCTTCGACGCGCCCGGTCTGGACGAGGACAAGCTCGACGAGACGTTGGAGCAGTTCGCCGGAAACGACGGGGACGGCGGGGACGGCGACGGGGACGACGGGCCCGACCCGGGTCCGGACGGACCCGGCGGTGGCGGCGGGCAGCCCGCGCCGGACGACGGCGGTCCCCAGGGCGGTGACGCCGCGGCGCGGCCGGAGGCCGCGGAGGGCGGGGAGCCGCAGCCGTCCGGAGCGGGCGGCGGTGAGCAGGCGCCGGCGCGGGCGGCGGAGCCGTTCCGCACCAAGGTGCTCAGTGTTCCGGGCATCGGCGAAGGCGCCGCCGGGCGCCGCTCCCGGGCGCGGACCGAGCACGGCCGGACGACCGGCGCGCGGCGTCCGCGCGGCGCGCTGACCAAGCTGCACCTGGCGGCGACCGTGCAGGCCGCCGCCCCGCACCAGCGGGCTCGGGGGCGCAGTGGTCCGGGGCTGGTCGTGCGCCGGGACGATCTGCGGCAGGCGACGCGCGAGGGGCGCGAGGGCAACCTCGTCCTCTTCGTGGTGGACGCCTCCGGTTCGATGGCGGCGCGGCAGCGGATGAGCGCTGTGAAGGGCGCCGTGCTGTCGCTGCTGCTGGACGCCTACCAGCGGCGGGACAAGGTGGGGCTGGTGACGTTCCGCGGCCGGGACGCGGAGGTCGCGCTGCCGCCGACCTCGTCCGTGGACGCGGCGGCGGTCCGCCTGGAGTCGCTGCCGACGGGCGGCCGTACGCCGCTGGCGGCCGGTCTGCTGCGGGCGCACGAGGTGCTGCGGGTGGAGCGGCTGCGGGATCCCGCGCGCCGGCCGCTGGTGGTCGTGGTGACCGACGGGCGGGCCACGGGCGGCCCCGAGCCGGTGGCGTTGGCGGGGCGGGCGGCGCGGCTCTTCGCGGCCGAGGGGATCGCGTCGGTGGTCGTGGACTGCGAGTCGGGGCCGGTGCGGCTAGGGCTCGCCGGGCAGCTCGCCGGTGAACTGGGCGGTACGGCGGTGACGTTGGACGAGCTGCGGGCCGACTCGATCGCCGGTCTGGTCAGGGATGTGCAGGGGACTTCGAGGAGGGCCGCGTAATGCCGCAGGGGCAGCCGAGCGTCGTACCGGAGGACGGGCTGACGACGCGTCAGCGTCGCAACCGGCCGCTCGTGGTCGTGCACACCGGGATCGGCAAGGGCAAGTCCACCGCCGCCTTCGGGCTGGCGCTGCGCGCCTGGAACCAGGGCTGGCCGATCGGGGTGTTCCAGTTCGTCAAGTCGGCGAAGTGGAAGGTCGGCGAGGAGAACGCGCTGAGGGTGCTGGGGGCGTCCGGGCAGGGCGGCTCCGTCGACTGGCACAAGATGGGCGAGGGCTGGTCCTGGGTCCAGCGGGACGCCCAGACGGACAACGAGGCCAAGGCCCGCGAGGGCTGGGAGCAGGTCAAGCGGGACCTGGCCGCCGAGACGTACCGGCTGTACGTGCTGGACGAGTTCGCGTACCCGATGCACTGGGGATGGGTGGACACCGACGAGGTGGTCGAGGTGCTGCGGGCGCGGCCCGGGACCCAGCATGTCGTCATCACCGGGCGCAACGCGCCGAAGAAGCTGGTGGAGTGCGCCGACCTCGTCACCGACATGTCCAAGGTGAAGCACCCCATGGACGTGGGGCAGAAGGGCCAGCGGGGCATCGAGTGGTGACGTCGTGCTGAACTCCCCCGTCGCCGCCGGTTCCCCGGCCTCCGTCGCGTCGCCTGGTTCGGCCGCCGTGCCGTCCGGGTCCACCGTCGCGTCCGTGCCGCGGCTGGTGATCGCCGCGCCTTCCTCCGGAAGCGGCAAGACCACCGTCGCGACGGGGCTGATGGCCGCGCTCGCCGGGCGCGGGTTGGCCGTGTCCCCGCACAAGGTGGGGCCGGACTACATCGACCCCGGCTACCACGCGCTCGCCACCGGGCGGGTGGGGCGCAACCTGGACGCGTACCTGTGCGGACCCGAGCTGATCGGGCCGTTGTTCCTGCACGGGGCGCGCGGGTGCGACATCGCCGTGGTCGAGGGTGTGATGGGGCTGTACGACGGGGCCGCCGGGCAGGGGGAGCTGGCGTCCACGGCGCAGGTGGCGAAGCTGCTGCGGGCGCCGGTGGTGCTGGTCGTGGACGCCTCTGCGCAGTCGCGGTCGGTGGCGGCACTGGTGCACGGGTTCGTGACGTGGGACCCGGAGGTGCGGGTCGGGGGCGTGATCCTCAACAAGGTCGCCTCGGAGCGGCACGAGGCGTTGTTGCGGGAGGCGCTGGAGGCCGTGGGGGTGCCGGTGCTGGGGGTGTTGCGGCGGGCGCCGCAGGTGAACACCCCGGCTCGGCATCTGGGGCTGGTGCCGGTCGCCGAGCGTCGGTCGGCCGCGGTGGAGGCGGTCGCGGCGATGGGGGCGCAGGTGGCCGCGGGATGTGATCTGGAGGCGTTGGTCGCGCTGGCGCGGGGTGCGGGGGCGTTGCCGTGTGCGGCTTGGGACGCGGGGGAGGCCGCGGCTCGGGAGGCCGGTGCGGGTGCGGCCCGGACGCCGGACGGACCGACGGAAATCGGCCGCAGTTGCGGAGTGACCGTCGCCGTTGCCGGTGGGGCCGCGTTCACCTTTTCCTATGCCGAGCACGCCGAGTTGCTGGCCGCCGCCGGGGCCGAGGTCGTGGTGTTCGATCCGTTGCGGGACGAGGCGCTGCCCGAGGGGACCCGGGGGCTGGTCGTCGGGGGCGGGTTCCCGGAGGTGTACGCCGCCGAGCTGTCCGCCAACGAGGCGCTGCGCAAGGCCGTGGCCGAGCTCGCCCTGAGCGGGGCGCCCGTCGCGGCCGAGTGCGCGGGGCTGCTGTATCTGTGCCGGGAGCTGGACGGGCGGCCGATGTGCGGGGTGCTGGACGCCTCCGCGCGGATGACCGGGCGGCTGACGCTCGGGTACCGGGAGGCCGTGGCCGTCGGCGACAGCGTGCTCGCCGCGGCCGGCCGGCGGATGCGCGGCCACGAGTTCCACCGGACCGTCGTGGAGCCCGGCGCGGGGTCGGGGGCGGCGGCGCCCGCCTGGGGGCTGCACGCGCCCGAGCGGCGGGTCGAAGGCTTCGTGCAGAGCGGTGTGCACGCCAGTTATCTCCACACGCACTGGGCCGGCGCGCCCGGTGTGGCCCGTCGGTTCGTCGAGAGGTGCCGGACGTCATGAGCAGCAGACTGGTCGGAGTAGGGGTCGGTCCCGGCGATCCCGAGCTGGTGACCGTGAAGGGCGTGAACGCGCTGCGTGCGGCCGAGGTCGTGGTGGTGCCCGTGATGGACACCGGGGAGCGCGGGCGCGCGGAGGCGACCGTGCTGCACTACGTGGGCGTGGAGAAGGTCGTCCGGGTGGTGTTCGCGCTGAACGAGCGCAGTGACCGGGCGCGTCGCGAGGCGGCCTGGGACGCGGCCGGGGAGCGGGTCGCCGCGTTGCTGCGGGCGCACGGGTCGGTGGCGTTCGCCACCATCGGCGACCCGAACGTGTACTCGACGTTCACGTATCTCGCGCAGACCGTCGCCGAGCTGGTGCCGGGGGTCGCGGTGGAGACCGTGCCCGGCATCACCGCCATGCAGGACCTGGCGGCGCGCTCGGGGGCGGTGCTCACCGAGGGGACTGAGCCGCTGACGCTGGTGCCGGTGACGGCGGGCGCCGCCGTGCTCAAGGACGCGCTGAACGGGCCGGGCACGGTCGTCGCGTACAAGTTCGGGCGGCAGGCGGGGGAGGTCGCCGAGGCGCTGCGGGACAGCGGGCGGATCGAGGACGCGGTGTGGGGTTCGGCCCTCGGGCTGCCGGAGGAGTCGATCCGGCCGGCCGGCGAGCTGGGCGGCGCTGCCCTGCCGTACCTCTCGACGCTCATCGCGCCGGCCCGGCGCACCGGCGGGCGGGGCGGCAAGCTGTGAGCGGCGCCCCCTCCCGGCCGGCCCGCGCGACCGGCCGCCGCCGGCCCGCGTCAGGCGGCCGGACCGCCCACCACCGCCCCATGTCACGCGGCCAGGCCCACCACCAGCCATATGAACGCCACTCCGGCGACCGTGCACAGCAGGGTGGAGCGGGCCGGGTGGTCGTGGTGGGCCTCGGGGAGGATCTCGGCCGCGGCGAGGTAGAGCAGTACGCCGCCGAAGAGGCCGAGATAGCCGCCGAGGAACCACTCCGGGATGCTGATGAAGGCGGTCGAGGCCGCGCCCACGAGCGGGGCCAGGGCGTCGGCGACGAGCATCGCGACGGCCTTGCGGCGCGCGTTGCCGTACAGGCGGGTGAGGGTGAAGGTGTTGAAGCCGTCGGCGAAGTCGTGGGCGATCACGGCGAGCGCGACCGCGGCGCCCATGCCGCCGCCCACCTGGAAGGCCGCGCCGATCGCCACGCCGTCCATGGCGCTGTGACCGACCATGGCCGCCGCCGCGGTGAGGCCCACCTCGGGCGCGCGGTGGTTGTGGGTCTCGGCGCCGCCGTGCGCGGCCTGGCGGGCGGCGAGCAGCCGTTCCACCAGGTGGGCCAGCAGGAAGCCGGCCACGAACAGCAGCAGGGCGGCCGGTACGCCGAACACCTCGCGGCTCACAGCGTGCAGCGCCTCCGGCAGCAGGTCCAGGCCGACCACGCCCAGCATCAGGCCGCCGGCCAGTCCGAGGACCAGGTGGCGACGATCGGTCACCCGCTGTGCCGTCCAGCCGCCGGCCAGCGTCATCAGGAACGCGCCGAGCGCGACGAAGACCGCCATGTGCCCTTGCTATCCGATCAACCCCCGATCGCGCACATCCGGCCATCCGCCGACCCCCGCACACCATGACATACCGTACGGAAGGACCTGACCCCATGGCCGCTGCCACCCCCGGCAGGGTGACCTTCGTCGGCGCCGGTCCCGGCGCCGCCGACCTGCTGACGTTCCGCGCCGCGCGCGCGATCGCCGAGGCCGACGTCGTGATCTGGGCGGCCAGCCTGGTCCAGGCGGAGGTTCTCGAACACGCGCGCGAGGACGCGGAGATCCTGGACTCGGCGACCATGTCCCTGGAGGACGTCGTCGCCGTGTACGAGCGGGCCCGCGCCGAGGGCCTGAAGGTGGCCCGGATCCACTCCGGCGACCCGGCACTGTGGGGCGGTACGCAGGAGCAGCTGGACCGGTGCGACGCGCTCGGGATCGAGACGGAGGTCGTCCCCGGCGTCTCGTCGTTCTCCGCGGTCGCCGCGCTCGCCCGGCGCGAGCTGACCGTTCCCGAGGTGGCGCAGTCGGTGGTGCTGACCCGGCTCGGCGGCGGCAAGACGCCGATGCCGCCCGGCGAGGAGGTCCGCGAGTTCGCCCGGCACGGCACCACCATGGCGGTCTTCCTGTCGGCGGCCCGCAGCGGGCAGCTGGTGCGGGAGCTGCTGGAGGGCGGCTATCCGACGTCCACGCCGGTCGTCGTGGCCTACCAGGCGACGTGGCCGGAGGAGCTGGTCGTGCGGTGCACGATCGGGACGCTGGAGGAGACGGTCAAGGAGCACAAGCTCTGGAAGCACACGCTCTTCCTGGTCGGCCCGGCGCTCGGCGCGCACGGCACCCGTTCGCATCTGTACCACCCGGGCCACTTCCACGGGTACCGCAAGGCCGACCCGGAGGCCCGCAAGGCACTGCGCGCACGGGGTGCGAGCACGTGATCACGGTCGTCGGCACGGGCACGGGCGCGCCGCCGGACGAAAGCCTGCTCGCCGGGGCTGAGCTGGTCGTGGGCGGCCGGCGGCACCTGGAGTCCGTACGGCTGCCCGACACCGCCGAACGGGTGGTGCTCGGGCCGCTGGCGCCCGCCCTGGACGTCATCGCCGCGTACGTCGGCAAGGAGCGGCGGGTGGTGGTGCTGGCCTCCGGCGATCCGGGGTTCTTCGGGATCGTGCGGGCGCTGGCCGAGCGGTTCGGGCCGGACCTGCTGGACGTGCGGCCGGGCGTCTCCTCGGTGGCGGCCGCCTTCGCGCGGATCGGGCTGCCCTGGGACGACGCGGTGGTGGTGAGCGCGCACGGGCGCGATCTGCGCACCGCCGTCAACGTGTGCCGGGCCCGGGCCAAGACCGCCGTGCTGACCGGGCCGGGCGCGGGCCCCGCAGAACTGGGGGCCGCGCTCGCCCGCACGTCGGGCGACCGGGTCCTGGTCGTGGCGTCCGCGCTCGGCGAGGCCGGCCGCGAGCGCGTCGAGACGGTCACGCCGGCCGAGGCCGCCGCCCGCGACTGGGGCACGGCGGTGAGCGTGGTGCTGTGCCTGGACCGTGCGCGGGCGCTGGGCGCGGTGCGGACGGTGGCCGGCGCGGCCGGCGCCCCCGCGGGCTGGGCGCCGGCCGAGGACGCGTTCGCGCACCGCGACTCGATGATCACCAAGTTCGAGGTGCGGGCGCTGGCGCTGGCCCGGCTCGGGCCGCGCCTGGGCGACCTGGTGTGGGACGTGGGCGCGGGCTCGGGGTCGGTGGCCGTGGAGTGCGCACGGCTCGGCGCGGCCGTGGTGGCGGTCGAGAAGACCGCCGACGGGGCCGGGCGCGTGCGCGCCAACGCCGCCGCGCACGGCGTGGACGTGAGCGTGGTGCACGGCACGGCCCCCGGGGTGCTGGCGGAGCTGGCCGACGATCCGGACGCGGTGTTCGTGGGCGGCGGCGGGCGCGAACTGCCCGCGATCGTGGGGGCGTGCGCGCGGCGGGCCCGGCGGACCGTCGTCGTCGCGCTGGCCGCCCTGGACCGGGTGCCGGACGCGCGCCGGGCGCTGACCGCCGCCGGGCTGGACTGCGACGGGGTGCTGCTGCAGTCCTCCCGGCTCGCGCCGCTGCCGGGGGACGTGACCCGGCTGGCGGCGACCAATCCCGTTTTCCTGCTGTGGGGGACGCGGCCCGAGGGGGCGGCGGCGACCACGGCGCGCACAGAAGGAGTTGCTCAGTGATCGGCCTCATCTCCGCCACCGCGGCGGGCGCGGCTGCGCGGAACCGGCTGGCGGCCGCGTGGCCGGACCGTACGCGGGTGTACGACGGGCCCGTCGGCGACGCCGTACGGGCCGCCTTCGCCGAGTGCGAGCAGCTGGTGTGCTTCCTGGCGACGGGCGCGGTGGTGCGGCTGATCGCGCCGCTGCTCGGCGACAAGAGCGCCGACCCGGGTGTGGTGTGCGTGGACGAGGGCGGCCGGTTCGCGGTGTCGCTGGTCGGCGGGCACGGCGGCGGCGCCAACGAACTGGCCGTCGAGGTCGGCGGGGCGCTGGGCGCCGAGCCGGTGGTGACGACGGCCACGGACTCCGTGGGCGTGGCCGGTCTCGACACGCTCGGCCTGCCCGTGGAGGGCGACGTGGTCGCGGTGACGAGGGCGCTGCTGGACGGCGAGCCGGTACGCCTGGACGCCGAGGTGTCCTGGCCGCTGCCCGCGCTGCCGGTCGCCGACCGGGGCGCGTACGTCGTCCGGGTCACCGACCGTGCCGCGCAACCGGCCGACGGGGAGGTGCTGCTGCGTCCGCCGTCCCTCGTCGTCGGCGTCGGCGCCTCCCGGGGCGCACCGGTGGACGAGGTGCTGGAGCTGGTCGAGGGAGCGCTGCGGGAGGCCGGGCTGTCGGCGCGCTCGGTCGCCGAACTGGCCACCGTGGACGCCAAGTCCGGCGAGCCGGGCATCGTCGGGGCGGCCGGGCGGCTGGGCGTGCCCCTGGTGACGTACACCGCCGAGGAGCTGGCGGCGGTGGTGGTGCCCAACCCGTCCGGCGCGCCGCTGGCCGCCGTCGGCACGCCGTCCGTCGCGGAGGCCGCCGCGCTCGCCGGCGGAGGTGAACTCCTGGTGCCCAAACGGAAGTCGCGGCGGGCGGACGGGCGGCCCGCGATGGCCACCTGCGCCCTCGTACGGCGACCCGCGCGCGGCCGGCTCGCCGTGGTCGGGCTCGGCCCCGGGGCGCGCGATCTGCTGACCCCGCGCGCGACGGCCGAACTGCGGCGCGCCGCCGTCCTGGTGGGGCTCGACCAGTACGTCGACCAGATCCGAGATCTGCTGCGGCCGGGCACCCGGGTCCTGGAGTCCGGGCTGGGCGCCGAGGAGGAGCGGGCCCGCACGGCGGTGGCCGAGGCGCGCAAGGGCCACGCGGTTGCGCTGATCGGCAGCGGCGACGCCGGGGTGTACGCCATGGCCTCCCCCGCACTCGCCGAGGCGTCCGACGACATCGACGTGGTCGGCGTGCCGGGGGTGACGGCGGCGCTCGCCGCCGGGGCGGTCCTCGGCGCGCCGCTCGGCCACGACCATGTGTCGATCAGCCTGTCCGACCTGCACACGCCGTGGGAGGTCATCGAGCGGCGGGTGCGGGCGGCGGCCGAGTCCGATCTCGTCGTCACCTTCTACAACCCGCGCTCGCGCGGCCGCCACCGGCAGCTGCCCAGGGCGCTGGAGATCCTCGCCGGGCACCGGGAGCCGACGACGCCGGTCGGCGTCGTGCGCAACGCCTCACGGCCCGACGAGTCCGCCCGGCTGACCACGCTGGCGAAGCTGGACCCGGCGACGGTCGACATGATGACCGTCGTCACGGTCGGCAACACCGCCACCCGCGAGATCGCGGGCCGCATGGTCACCCCGCGCGGCTACCGCTGGCAGGACGGCGGCGGCCGCCAGGAGGCCCGGTGACCGCCCCCGGCTCCCCCTTCCCGCAGACCGATCCGCACCCCTTCGCTCAAGGAGACCCCGTGACCACCCCGACGCCGCCCGCCCTGCTCATCGCCGGCCATGGCACCAGGGACGACGCCGGAGCCGAGGCGTTCCGCGACTTCGTCCGGGAGCTGGGCGAACGCCACCCCGAACTGCCCGTCGCGGGCGGCTTCATCGAACTGTCCCCGCCGCCGCTCGGCGACGCCGTCGCCGAGCTGGTGGAGCGCGGGGTGCGCCGGTTCGCCGCCGTGCCGCTGATGCTGGTGTCCGCCGGGCACGCCAAGGGCGACATCCCGGCGGCGCTCGCCCGCGAGAAGGAACGGCACCCGGGGATCTCGTACACCTACGGCCGTCCGCTCGGTCCGCACCCGGCGCTGCTGCGGGTGCTGGAGCGGCGGCTCGACGAGGCGCTGGAGGGCGCCGGCGGGGACCGCTCGGAGGTGACCGTGCTGCTGGTCGGGCGCGGCTCGACCGACCCGGACGCCAACGCCGAGGTGTTCAAGGCGGCGCGGCTGCTGTGGGAGGGACGCGACTACGCGGGCGTGGAGACGGCGTTCGTGTCGCTGGCCGCGCCGGACGTGCCCGGTGGGCTGGACCGGTGCGCGCGGCTGGGGGCGCGGCGGATCGTGGTCCTGCCGTACTTCCTGTTCACCGGCGTCCTGCCGGACCGGGTGCGGCGGCAGACGGCGGACTGGGCCGCCGCGCACCCCGAGGTCGAGGTGCGGTCGGCGGACGTGATCGGTCCCGAGCCGGAGCTGCTGGACCTGGTGATGGAGCGGTACCAGGAGGCGGTCGAGGGCGATCTTCGGATGAACTGCGACTCGTGCGTGTACCGGATCGCGCTGCCCGGGTTCGAGGACAAGGTGGGGCTGCCGCAGCAGCCGCACTTCCACCCGGACGACGACGGCCACCACCACGGACACCACCACGGCGGCCACAGCCACTCGCATGCGCACTGACCACGGGGCAGCACCCCGCGAGGCCGCCGCGCACCACGGGGGCACGGCAGCGCGAGACGGCGGGGCCGCGCCCGGCGGGCACGATCTGCGGCACCACGGCGACGCGGAAGTACGCGACGACGGCGCGGAGTTGGTCGATCTCGCCGTGAACGTCCGGGCGGACACCCCGCCGGCGTGGCTGCGGGAGCGGATCGCCGGCTCGCTCACCGGCCTCGCCGCCTACCCGGACGGGCGGACGGCGCGGGCGGCGGTGGCCGCACGGCACGGCCTGCCGGCCGAGCGGGTGCTGCTGACGGCGGGGGCGGCGGAGGCGTTCGTGCTGCTGGCGCGGGCGCTGAGGGTACGGCGTCCGGTCGTCGTGCACCCGCAGTTCACCGAGCCGGAGGCGGCGCTGCGGGACGCGGGACACACCGTCGACCGGGTGCTGCTGCGGGCGGCGGACGGCTTCCGGCTCGATCCGGCGGCCGTCCCCGAGGACGCGGACCTCGTGGTGGTCGGCAACCCGACCAACCCGACCTCCGTGCTGCATCCGGCCGGCACCGTCGCCCGGCTGGCCCGGCCGGGGCGGACGCTGGTGGTGGACGAGGCGTTCATGGACGCGGTGCCCGGAGAGCGGGAGGCCCTGGCGGAGCGGACCGACGTGCCCGGGCTGGTGGTGCTGCGCAGCCTCACCAAGACCTGGGGGCTCGCGGGGTTGCGGATCGGTTACGTGCTGGCCGCGCCGGAGGTCGTGGCCGAGCTGGAGCGGGCGCAGCCGTTGTGGCCGGTGTCCACGCCGGCGCTGGCGGCGGCCGAGGCGTGTGTGGAGCCCGCGGCGCTGGCGGAGGCGGAACGGGCGGCGCGGCGCATCGCGGCGGACCGGGCCCGTCTGGTGGCGGGCCTCGCCCCGTTCGCCGCCCGCGGGGTGCGGGTGGTGGAGCCGGCCGAGGGGCCGTTCGTGCTGGTGCGGGTGCCCGGGACGGCCGGTGTGCGGCGCCGGCTGCGCGCGCTGGGGTACGCGGTGCGGCGCGGTGACACGTTCCCGGGCCTGGGCGAGAACTGGCTGCGGCTCGCGGTGCGGGACGAGGGGACGGCACGGGGGTTCCTGGCGGCGCTGGACCGAGCACTGTCCTCGGACACGGAGTAGGGGGCCACCCCTTCCCCCCTCTCTTCGGCCGCCCGCCCACCGGAACACCCCCCAGGGGCTTCGCCCCACCCCGGCGCGCGGCGCCATCCCTGCCGAGTCCGGCAGGTGGGTGGGCGAAGCGCTCCCGGGCTGCGTCACCTCACGACCGCCGACGGCGCGTCAGCGCCACCGCCCCGCCGCCCGCGGCCAGCAGCACCACCGAGCCCCCCGCGAGGTACGGCGTCAGGGAACTGCCGCCCGTCTCGGCGAGGTCGCTCCCCGCGGGGGCGCCCTGCGGCTTCACGTCCGCGGCCGACGGGGTCGAGGCGGCCGCCGGGGCGGGCTCCCGCGCGGCCCCCGCCGGCGTCTCGCAGGTCGCCTTCGCCAGCGTCACCGTACCCTCGACATCGGCCACGTTCAGCTTCAACGGGTCGACGGACACCCTGAGTTCGAGCGCGGTGGCCGCGGCCGTGCGCGAGGTCGTCCCGCGCTGGGAGAGGTCCAGGCGAACCTCGCCCACGCCCGGGACCTTGACGTCGGTCGTGCCGCCCGCCGTCAGCGCGACCTTCCGGCCGAGCACGGTCACGGCGCCCAGGACGTTACTCGCGGCCGCCGGCGCACGCCCGGTCGCGCAGGTGGCCTTCGCCGTGACCTGGTCGACCTCGATCAGGGACAGCAGCGGGAGGCCGGGCACGTGGAGGCGGGCGTGGGCGAGGTCGACGGATCCCTCCGCCCTGTCGTCCGTGACCGTCGCGTCCGTCCTCGCCACGTCCGCGCGCAGCACGCTGAACGGCTTTCCGCCGTCGACGCCGTCCACCCGCGCCGTCAGCGCGGTCCGACGGGCGCTGGCGGGCGCCTGGATCTCGTCCAGGGAGACGGTGAGCGGGACGTCCACCGTCCTGTTGAGCAGGGACACGTCGAGGTCGGTGCGCAGCACGGACGCGCTCGCGCGGCCCTGGCCGTGCCCGTCGGTCGCGTGCGCGGCGCCCGCCCCGGCCAGGGCGGCGGGGCCGGCGGCGAGGGCGGTGGCGGCGGCGAGGGTGGCGCAGCGGCGCGCGGGCGCGCGCAAGGTGTGACCGTTCAAGGTGTGGGACCCCCAGAGAGGAGTGCTCGGGACCCCGAAAGGATTACGCACCGAGAGTGAACGGGCGGCGATCCAGGGTGACTTCACTCCAACGAGGGGTTTCCGGCCGTCTTTTCGATTCCTTCGGCACAGGTGTTCCTGCGCGTCACCCCCACGCCCCTCGCGTACGAACGCCCTGGTTGACACACGGGCGCGTACGACGGAGTGCACAACGACCCGCCGGGACGGCGGTCACGCCCCGTCAACGCGCGCGACGGTCGCGTTCCGTGCAGGCGGGCGGAGGCGGACCGGGCGGGCGGAAGGTGCGCCTATCCCACGACCCGCCCGTTCACCACGACCCGCCGCGGCCCCGCCAGCACCCGTACGTCCGCCCGCGGGTCCTCGTCGTACACCACGAGGTCGGCCGGAGCGCCCTCCTCCAGGCCGGGGCGGCCGAGCCACTCCCGCGCGGCCCACGCCGTCGCCGACAGGGCGTCCAGCGGCGGGATGCCGGCCCTGACGAGTTCGGCGACCTCGGCGGCGACCAGGCCGTGCGGCAGGGAGCCGCCGGCGTCCGTGCCGACGTAGACCGGGATGCCGGCGTCCCAGGCGGCGCGGACGGTGTCGTAGCGGCGCTCGTGGAGCCGGCGCATATGGGCCGACCAGCGGGGGAACTTCGCCTCGCCGCCGGCCGCCAGGGAGGGGAAGGTGGCGATGTTGACCAGGGTGGGGACGATGGCGACGCCGCGCTCGGCGAACAACGGGACCAGGTCCTCGGTCAGGCCGGTGGCGTGCTCGATGCAGTCGATGCCCGCCTCGACCAGGTCGCGCAGCGAGTCCTCGGCGAAGCAGTGCGCGGTGACGCGGACGCCCAGGCGGTGGGCCTCGGCGATCGCGGCCTCGGCCGCCTCGCGCGGCCAGCAGGCGGACAGGTCGCCGAGGTCGCGGTCGATCCAGTCGCCGACGAGCTTGACCCAGCCGTCGCCGCGCCGCGCCTCCTGGGCGACGTACGCCACCAGGTCGTCCGGTTCGATCTCCCAGGCGTAGTTGCGGATGTAGCGGCGGGTGCGGGCGATGTGCCGGCCGGCCCGGACGATCTTCGGCAGGTCGTCGCGGTCGTCGATCCAGCGGGTGTCGGAGGGCGATCCGGCGTCGCGGATCAGCAGCGTGCCGGCCTCCCGGTCGGTCAGCGCCTGCTTCTCGGCGACGTCCTCGGGGACCGGGCCGTGCGCGTCCAGGCCGACGTGGCAGTGCGCGTCGACGAGGCCGGGCAGCGCCCAGCCGCGCACCGTCCGCACGTCCCGCGCCCCGGCGGGACGTTCGTAAGCGATCCGGCCGCCCACCACCCACAGCTCGTCGTGGACCTGGTCCTCCCGCGGGCCCGCCAGCACCCGCCCCGTCACGTGCAGCACCGCGTCATCGCTCATGCCTGGCACCCTAAGTCACCGGTGAGAGGGGGTGGGAGGGCCGCCGGTTACCCTCGACCCAGTCGTACCCGCGACGACCGAGAGGCGGTCGTCCCCGTGACGACCGAGAGACGACGAGAAGAGAGCACGCCGTGACGCACCCGTTCCTGGACCTCGCCCCGCTGAGCGCCGACCGCTTCGCCTCCATCGAGGACCGGGTGGCGCGGCTGCTCGCCACCGAGCAGGACGTCCTGATCACGCAGGGCGAGGCGCTGCTGCCGCTGGAGGGCGCGATCCGCGCCGCGGCCGGGCCCGGCACGGTGGCCCTGAACGTGATCACCGGACCCTACGGGCAGACGTTCGGCGACTGGCTGCGGGACTGCGGCGCGACGGTGTACGACCTGGCGGTGCCGTTCCACACGGCGGTGACCGCGGCGCAGGTGCGGGAGGCCTTCGCCGAGCACCCGGAGATCGACTTCGTGTCGCTGGTGCACGCGGAGGCGGCGACCGGCAACACCAACCCGGTCGCGGAGATCGGCGAGGCGGTGCGGGAGCAGGGCGCCCTGTTCTACCTGGACGCGGTGGCGTCGATCGGCGCGGAGCCGGTGCTGCCGGACGCGTGGGGAGTGGACCTGTGCGTGATCGGGGCGCAGAAGGCGATGGGCGGCCCGGCGGGTGTGTCGGCGGTGTCGGTGAGCGAGCGCGCCTGGGCCCGGATGGCGGCCAACCCGCACGCTCCGCGGCGTTCCTACCTCTCCCTGCTGGACTGGAAGGAGCGGTGGATCGACGGCGGCCGCAAGGCCCTGCTGCACGCACCGGCGCAGCTGGAGATGCTGGCCCTGGAGGCGTGTGTGGAGCGCATCGAGTCGGTGGGCCTGGACGCGGTGATGGCCCGCCACCGGGCCGCGGCCGCGGCCACCCGGGCGGGTGTGCGGGCACTGGGCGTGGGCCTGGAGCCGTACGTGCACGAGGCGTCCGAGGCGGCGCCGGTCGCCACCACGCTGCGGGTGACGGCGGGGGTCGCCGCCTCCGATCTGGTGGCCCGCGCCCTGGCGGCCGACCCCGGTCTGCCGCTGGCGGCCGGCGGCGGCGCCCTCGCCAAGGAGATGATCCGGGTCAACCACTACGGCCTCGACGCGACCCGGGAGGCGGTCGAGGCGTCCGTGACCGCCCTGGGCGCCGCGCTGGGGGCCGAGGGGGGCGCCCGGGCGGATCTGGAGGGCGCGCGCCGCGCCGTCGCCGAGGCGTGGCGACAGTAGTCGCCGGCCGCTTTTATCGGAACAGGGGAACAATAGAATACCGGGAATTCATTCGGGGTAGCTGCCCGTCTTCTCCTGCCCCGTCCTCCAATCCGTAAACCCAACGCTTCGAAGAACGTCCGGTGGCGTAATTCCGCGAGGTCTCGACGGGATTACGTCATTGTGACGCACTCCACAGAGCAGACCTTTTTGTCCGGTAATGCACGGGCAAACCGCCACATCGCGCCGCCCCATCGCGCGACCGCGCGCACACGCGATAACACATGGACCACGCCCGCGTAAGGGCTCGGGGCGATGCATTTTTCAATTCAGCTCGGTAAGTTCAATTCGCATGACTGCCGCACAAGCAGACCTGCGAACCGACCGACCGGAAATGCCGAACGCCGTATCCGAGGACATCTCCCGCACCGAATCCGGCGCCCTGTCCCTCGGGCGTCCCTCGGTCGCCGACGGCGCCGCGCTGTGGCGGCTGGCCAAGGACTCCAGGACGCTGGACGTGAACTCCTCGTACAGCTATCTGCTGTGGTGCCGCGACTTCGCCGCCACCTCCGTGGTGGCGCGCGACGCCGACGGCGAGCCGGTCGGCTTCGTCACCGGTTACGTACGGCCCGACCGCCCCGGCACCCTCCTGGTGTGGCAGGTCGCCGTCGACGCCGGCCACCGCGGCCGCGGCCTGGCCGCCCGGCTGCTGGACGCGCTCGCCGCCCGTGTCGTCGCCGAGCAGGGGGTCACCGACCTCGAGACCACCATCACCCCGGGCAACACCGCCTCCGAGCGGCTGTTCACCTCCTTCGCCGCCCGGCACGGCGCGCGCTGCGAGCGCGAGGTCCTGTTCGCGGCCGACCAGTTCCCCGACGGGCCGCACGACCCCGAGGTCCTGTACCGCATCGGCCCGCTCGCCCGCTGAAGGGCGCGCCCCCTCCCCACCGCTTCCGACTCGACCGACCTCCCACTCCCCCACCCGAGGAGCGATTCGTCGTGACCATCACCCAGCCGGACCTGAGCGTTTTCGAGACCGTGGAGTCCGAGGTGCGCAGCTACTGCCGCGGCTGGCCCACCGTGTTCGACCGTGCGCGCGGCAGCCGTCTGTACGACGAGGACGGCCATGAGTACCTCGACTTCTTCGCGGGCGCCGGCACACTCAACTACGGCCACAACAACCCGGTGCTGAAACGGGCGCTGCTCGACTACCTCGACCGGGACGGCATCACCCACGGTCTGGACATGTCGACCACGGCCAAGCGCCGCTTCCTGGAGACCTTCCAGAACCTGGTGCTGCGCCCGCGCGACCTGCCGTACAAGGTGATGTTCCCCGGCCCGACGGGGACCAACGCGGTGGAGTCCGCGCTGAAGCTGGCGCGGAAGGTGAAGGGGCGCGAGGCGATCGTGTCGTTCACCAACGCCTTCCACGGCATGTCGCTGGGCTCGCTGGCGGTGACCGGCAACGCCTTCAAGCGGGCCGGCGCCGGCATCCCGCTGGTGCACGGCACGCCGATGCCGTTCGACAACTACTTCGACGGCCGGGTGCCGGACTTCCTGTGGTTCGAGCGGCTGCTGGAGGACCAGGGCTCCGGGCTGAACAAGCCGGCCGCGGTGATCGTGGAGACCGTGCAGGGCGAGGGCGGCATCAACGTCGCCCGGCCCGAGTGGCTGCGCGCCCTGGCCGAGCTGTGCGAGCGGCAGGACATGCTGCTGATCGTCGACGACATCCAGATGGGCTGCGGCCGCACCGGCGCCTTCTTCTCCTTCGAGGAGGCGGGCATCACCCCGGACATCGTCACGGTGTCCAAGTCCATCAGCGGCTACGGCCTGCCGATGTCGCTGTGCCTGTTCCGGCCCGAGCTGGACATCTGGGAGCCCGGCGAGCACAACGGCACCTTCCGCGGCAACAACCCGGCCTTCGTCACCGCCACCGCCGCCCTGGAGACGTACTGGACCGACGGGTCGGCGATGGAGAAGCAGACCCGCACCCGAGGTGAGCAGGTCGAGCAGTGGCTCGTCTCCATCACCGAGGAGAACCTCGCCGACATCAAGGAGTACCGGGGCCGCGGCCTGGTGTGGGGCGTGGAGTTCCACGACAAGGAGCGCGCCGGGCGGATCGCGCGCCGCGCTTTCGAACTCGGCCTGCTGGTGGAGACCTCCGGCCCGGAGAGCGAGGTCGTCAAGCTGCTGCCGGCCCTGACCGTCACACCCGAGGAACTGGACGAGGGCATGAGCCTGCTCGCCCGCGCGGTCCGCGAGACCGCCTGAACCCCGCGACACACCTGCGGCACACCCGCGAGAAGCACCGTCACCACCTGCAAGGAGGCACACAGCACCGTGATCGTCCGTTCGTTCAAGGAGATCGAAGGCACCGACCGGCACGTGAAGGCGGCGTCCGGCACCTGGGAGAGCAAGCGGATCGTGCTGGCCAAGGAGAGGGTCGGCTTCTCCCTGCACGAGACGATCCTCTACGCGGGCACCGAGACGTCGATGTGGTACGCCAACCACATCGAGGCCGTGGTCTGCGTGGAGGGGGAGGCCGAGCTGACCGACCGGGAGACCGGGAAGACGTACACGATCACGCCCGGCACCATGTACCTCCTCAACGGCCATGAGCGGCACACGCTCAGGGTCAAGGAGGACTTCCGCTGCATCTGCGTGTTCAACCCGCCCGTCACCGGCCGGGAGGACCACGACGAGAACGGCGTCTACCCGCTGCTCACCGAGCCCGAGGAGGTGTGAGGACCATGACCGTCGCTCCCGTGAGGGACCTGTACCCCACCCGCGGCGCCACCGAGGTGACCGTTCCCCGCCAGGACCCGGTCGTCTGGGGCTCCCCGGACACGCCCGGTCCGATCGCGACCGCCGACCTCCAGGCGTTCGAGCGGGACGGCTTCCTCGCCGTGGACCAGCTGATCACCGACGACGAGGTCGCCGTCTACCGGCGTGAGCTGGACCGGCTGGTGGCCGACCCCGCGGTCCGGGCCGACGAGCGGTCGGTCGTCGAGCCGAAGTCCCAGGAGATCCGCTCGGTCTTCGAGGTGCACCGGATCAGCGAGGTGTTCGCGCGGCTGGTGCGCGACGAGCGCGTGGTCGGCCGGGCGCGGCAGATCCTCGGCTCGGACGTGTACGTCCACCAGTCCCGGATCAACGTCAAGCCGGGTTTCGGGGCGAGCGGCTTCTACTGGCACTCGGACTTCGAGACCTGGCACGCCGAGGACGGTCTGCCGAACATGCGGACGGTGTCCGTCTCGATCGCGCTGACCGAGAACCTGGACACCAACGGCGGCCTGATGATCATGCCCGGTTCGCACCGGACGTTCCTCGGCTGCGCGGGCGCAACGCCCAAGGACAACTACAAGAAGTCGCTCCAGATGCAGGACGCGGGCACGCCGTCCGACGAGGCGCTCACCGCGCTGGCCGGGGAGCACGGCATCCGGCTGTTCACCGGCCGGGCCGGCTCGGCGACCTGGTTCGACTGCAACTGCATGCACGGTTCCGGCGACAACATCACGCCGTATCCGCGCAGCAACGTGTTCATCGTGTTCAACAGCGTGGAGAACACCGCGGTGGAGCCGTTCGCGGCCCCGGTCCGCCGGCCCGACTTCATCGGGGCGCGGGACTTCACGCCGGTGCGCTGAGCGCGCCCCGTGGATCGGCGGGGGCCCTCTCGGGTGGGACGAGAGGGCCCCCGCGTTGCGCGGTTCAGCCCGCGAGGACGTCCAGGAGGCGGTCCACGTCGGCCTGCGTGTTGTAGAGGTGGAACGCGGCCCGCAGATGGCCCGCGCGGTTCGAGACCTCGACGCCCGCCTCGCTCAACTCGCCCTGGCGGCCGCCGAGTCCGGGCACGGAGACGATCGCGGAGGCGGGTGCGGGGACCGGTTCGTGGCCGAGGGAGCGCAGCCCGGCGCGGAACCGGTCGGCGAGGGCGAGGTCGTGGGCGCGGATCGCGTCCGCCCCCAGTTCCTCCACGAGTTCCAGGGAGCGGCGGCCGCCGACGTAGGAGAACAGTGCGGGGCTCTCGTCGAACCGCCGCGCGGAACGGGCGAGTTCGCCGACCGGTCCGTAGCAGCTGTCCCAGGGACGCTCCCCCGCCACCCAGCCGGCGAACACCGGGCGCAGTCCGCCGAGGTCCTCGGGGACGACGAGGAAGGTCACCCCCCTCGGACACAGCAGCCACTTGAAGGCGACGGCGGAGACGAAGTCGTAGTGGTCCGCGTCGAGGTCCAGCCAGCCGGCCGCCTGGGAGGCGTCGACGTAGGTGCGCGCCCCGTGCTCGCGCGCCGCCGCGCGGATCGCGGGCAGGTCGGCGATCCGGCCGTCCGCCGACTGCGCGGCGCTCACCACGACCAGGGCGGTGCCGGGCCGCACCGCGCCGGCGAGCCGCTCCAGCGGGACGCTGCGCACCTTCAGGTCGCCGCGCACGTGGAACGGGTTCACCGTGGAGCTGAAGTCGTCCTCGGCGGTGACGACTTCGGCGCCCTCGGGCAGCGCGGCGGCGACGAGGCCGCTGTAGACGGCGACCGAGGCCCCGGCCGCCACCCGGCGGTCGGGGACCCGCAGCAGCCGGGCGAAGCTCGCGCGGGCCGCCTCGACGTCCGCGAACATGTCGGTGGGCCGCCCGGCGGCAGCGGCGTCCACGGCGGTGCGCAGCGCCGTGACCGCACGGGCCGGGAGCAGCCCGAGGCTCGCGGTGTTCAGATAGGTGTTCCTCGGAGCGAACTCGGCACGGACGAGGTTCTCGAAGGTCTCCATGGGTCCACTCTGCGGCCCCGTGAAGTCGAAGTCCATCACGGACGTCGCCGCGGCTTCTCCAAGGCCGCCTTATGACCGCACGCCGACCTGCGGAAACGCCGGCGCCTCAGGCCTGCGGCACGGCGCAGCCCTCGGGACCGCAGGCGTCCGCGCCGCCGTCGCCGTCCTGCAGGAGGGTCAGCGGGGTGTGCTCGTCCCACGCCTGGGCGAGGGCCTGCGCGAAGACCTCGGCGGGCTGGGCGCCGGAGACGCCGTACTTGCGGTCCAGGACGAAGAACGGCACCCCGGTGGCCCCGAGCCGCGCGGCCTCCCGCTCGTCGGTGCGGACCTCGTCGGCGTAGGCGTCCGGGTCGGCGAGGACCCGTCGCACCTCGCCGGCGTCGAGCCCGGCGGCGATCGCCAGCTCTTCCAGCCGCTCGTCGCCCTCGGCGAACACCGAGCGCTCCTCGGCGAAGTTCGCCCGGTACAGCGCGTCCAGCAGTTCGCTCTGGCGGCCGTGCTCCCTGGCGAGGTGGAGCAGGCGGTGCATGTCGAAGGTGTTGCCGTGGTCGCGGCCCCGGGTGAGGTAGTCCAGTCCCTCGGCGGCGGCCTGCGCGCCGAGGTTGTCCTCGCCGGCCTGCGCCTGCGCCTCGCTCATGCCGTACTTCCGGGTGAGCATGGCGAGCACGGGCTGGACGTCGTCCTTGGCGCGGTGCGGGTCCAGCTCGAAGGAGCGGTGCACGACCTCGACCCGGTCGCGGTGCGCGAAGCCCGCCAGCGCCTTCTCGAACCGCGCCTTTCCCACGTAGCACCAGGGGCAGGCGATGTCCGACCAGATCTCGACGCGCATGTTCTCGGTTCTCTCCAGCTCGTACGGAAGGCGGCGGGCGGCCGCCCTCCGCGCCGTATGTGAACGTTCAAGCAGCGCGGTCCATTCCCCGGCGCGGGCGCCCCGGTGCCGAGAGCGGCGGGGGTGCGCGCGGCTGGTGCGCCGCCCGCCGCCCGCCCGGCTCAGCGTTCCAGCCGCCCGTCGTAGCGCCGCGGCAGCCCCAGCGGGTTGTCGTCGCGCAGTTCCGGCGGGAGCAGCGCCTGCGGCGCGTTCTGGTACGCCACCGGCCGCATCCAGCGTTCGATCGCGGTGCCGCCGACCGAGGTGGAGGTGGAGGTCGTCGCGGGGTAGGGGCCGCCGTGGTGCTGGGCGGGGGCCACCGCGACGCCGGTCGGCCAGGCGTTGACGACGACGCGCCCGGCCAGCGGGGTCAGCTCGGCCAGGAGCCGTGCGCCGTCGCCTTCACCGGCGGCCTCCTCGGTGGAGAGGTGGACGGTCGCGGTGAGGTTGCCGGGCAGCCGGGACAGCACGGCGGCCGCCTCCGCCCCGTCGGCGTAGCGGGCCACCACGGTCACCGGCCCGAAGCACTCCTCCAGCAGCAGGTCGTGGGCGCCCTCGCCGGTGAGCCGGGCGGCGGGGACGGTGAGGAAGCCCGGGCTCACCGTGTGCTCGCCGCCGGCGCCCGGGGTGACGGGGGTGTCCACGTCGGGCAGTGCGGTGCGCTCGGCGATGCCCGCGAGGAAGGCGTCGCGCATCCGGTGGTCGAGCAGGACGCCGGACGCCGTGTCGCTGACGGCGTCCGTGAGGGACTTGACCAGCCGGTCGCCGGGCGCGCCCGCCGGGGCGAGGACCAGGCCGGGCTTGACGCAGAACTGCCCGACGCCGAGCGTCATCGACCCGGCGAGCCCGGCCCCGACGGCCTCCGCGCGCTCGGCGGCGGCGGCCTCGGTGACCAGGACCGGGTTGAGCGAGCCCAGTTCGCCGTGGAAGGGGATCGGCGCCGGGCGGGCCGCCGCCGCGTCGAACAGCGCCCGGCCACCGCGCACCGACCCGGTGAAGCCGGCTGCGGCCACCTGCGGGTGCCGGACCAGTTCGACGCCGGCCTCGAAGCCGTGGACCAGGCCGAGGACGCCGCCCGGGACGCCGTGCTCGGCGGCGGCCCCGCGCACCAGCCGGGCGACCAGTTCGGACAGCGCCGGGTGGTCGGGGTGGGCTTTGACGACCACCGGGCAGCCGGCGGCCAGGGCGCTGGCGGTGTCGCCGCCGGCGACCGAGAAGGCGAAGGGGAAGTTGGAGGCGGAGTAGACGGCGACGACGCCGAGCGGCACCTTGTAACGGCGCAGGTCCGGGATCGGCGGGGTGGCGGTGTCGTCGGGGTGGTCGATGATCACGTCGAGGAACGCGCCCTCCTCCACGATGTCCGCGAAAGCGCGCAACTGGTAGCAGGTCCGCGCGAGTTCCCCGGTGAGCCGGACCGGACCGAGGGCGGTCTCGGCGTCGGCCGCCTCCACCAGGCGGTCCTCGGCGGCCGCCAGCCGGTCGGCGGCGGTGCGCAGGAAGGCGGCCCGCACGGTGCGGTCGGCGAGCGCGGCGCGGGCGTCGTGCGCGGCGCGGACGGCGGCGTCCACCTCCTCGGCTGTGGCCTCCACCGCAACCTGTTCCCGCTGCTTCCCGGTACGGGGATCGACGCTCCAGACTGGTGCTGCTGCCACCGCGGGTTCCCTCCAGATGTCGTGCGGATGTCCTGCCGCAGTACATGGGTCATCCATCAGGGTCGTTCGATATACTGAACGCTGTCTCTGATGATGAATATGTGTCGGAGACTATTTCCCGTGGAACGAAGGGGTCAAGGGCGATGTCGGCAGGCGAGACAGGCGGCGGGGCGCAGGTCAAGTCCGCGGTGCGGACCGTTGAGTTGCTCGAGTACTTCGCCGGCCGGCCCGGTATGCACTCGCTGGCCGCGGTCCAGGAGGCCGTCGGCTATCCCAAGTCCAGCCTGTACATGCTGCTGCGCACCCTGGTCGAGCTGGGCTGGGTGGAGACCGACGCGACGGGCACGCGCTACGGCATCGGCGTGCGGGCGCTGCTGGTCGGCACCTCCTACATCGACGGCGACGAGGTGGTCGCGGCGGCCCGGCCGACCCTGGACCGGCTCTCGGACGACACCACCGAGACCATCCACCTGGCGCGGCTGGACGGCACCAACGTCGTCTATCTCGCCACCCGCCAGTCGCAGCACTATCTGCGCCCCTTCACCCGCGTCGGCCGCCGGCTGCCGGCCCACTCCACCTCGCTCGGCAAGGCGCTGCTGAGCACGTACACCGACGAGCAGGTCCGCAAGCTGCTCCCGGAGACGCTGCCCGCGCTGACCGAGAACACCATCACCGACCGCGAGAAGCTGATCGAGGAGCTGCACCAGATCCGGGAGCAGGGCTTCGCCGTGGACCGCGAGGAGAACACGCTCGGTCTGCGCTGCTTCGGCGTGGCGATCCCCTACCGCACCCCGGCGCGGGACGCGATCAGCTGCTCGGTCCCGGTGGCGCGGCTGACGCCCGCGCACGAGCAGATGGTCAAGGACGCCCTCTTCGACGCCCGCGACCGGCTGACCCTCGCCACCCGCAGGCTCTGAGCGCGGGATGCGGCCGTGCCCCCGCCCGGCGGACGCCGGCGGGGGCACGGCCGTGCGGTCTCCTGGAGACCTGGCAGGCCTGGGGCGAACCCCGCCCTAGCCGACGAAGTACGTCGGGTTCGGCAGCTTGTAGGTGCGGTCGGCGTAGCCGCCGTCGAGGTCGGAGTACTGGTCGCCGAAGTTGGCGACGATGTCGTAGCCGAGGTCCTCGATGTGCTTGCGGGTGCCGGACTTGAACTGCACGGTGGTGCACTTCCAGGCGCCCGGGGTGGCGCAGTCCTTCAGGTACGCCGGCGGGTTGGCCGCGTCCTTGAGGAACATGTGACCGGCGTCGAGGTTCACGTCCGCGCCGACCTTCTTCAGGTTCTGGACGGCGGCGGTGCGCTGCGCCTCGGACAGGCCCGAGTTGTAGAAGACGGCGACGCCCTTCTTCGCGGCGTAGCGCACGAGTTCGGGGCTGCCGAAGACCTCGGGCCGGTTCGCCTGGTC
Source organism: Streptomyces sp. NPDC093260 (assembly GCF_040683715.1). NCBI lineage: Bacteria > Bacillati > Actinomycetota > Actinomycetes > Kitasatosporales > Streptomycetaceae > Streptomyces > Streptomyces sp. NPDC093260. The sequence goes on along the minus strand of NZ_JBFBEK010000025.1, from coordinate 26,247 downwards.
GACGTAGGCGGCCCAGGTGGCGCTGTTGTAGCCGTAGTTGTTCTTCTTCTCGTAGTCCAGGCTGAGCAGCAGCGTGTCGTCGATGTCGAAGACGACGGCGGGCTTCGCTCCCTTGTGCTGGTGCTGCTGCGCCTTGCGGGCCGCCCGGTCGATGTACCGCTTGGCGTCGGCGTCGATGCGCGCCAGGTCCTCGGCGTACTGGCTGCTCGGGGACGCCTGGTACACGCCGTCGGCGTCGAGCGCGGTGCCGTAGTAGGTGTCGATGTCCTTGGTCAGCAGCCCGATGTTGTAGGGCTCGTGCGTGGAGTTGGCCACCGACTGGCCTGCGGTGGCGGCGCCCGCACCGTAGAGGGCGACGCCGGCGACGGCACAACTGGCGGCGACGGCCGTCGCCTTGAGAGACTTCCGCATGGGTTCTCCGGGTCTGATGGGTGGTTGATGCACCAGGTCACGCATTGTCTACGCGCATCACGTCCGGGACGCGAGAGGCGTTACCCGATCGATACGCGATCCTTCGCACGGGGCATTGCCCGTACATGGATGCGACATGACCCTCCCTTGACCCGGCTCACCTAAGGTCGGGAGCCGCTGTCGCGAACGGGGGTGCGTGTGCATGGCTGACGGCAGATCGTGTTCGCCGCAGGCGGCCTGCTCGCCCTGTGGTGCGGGGTGAACTGGGCGTTCGACGTCCGTGGGATCACCACGCGCAGGGCCGATGGGATCCGCCGGAAGAGCGAGGAGCGGTGGGCGGACACGGGGCGGCTCGGCGGACCGACGACGTTCTACTCATCGGTCGGGTACCTGCGGTTCCTGGGCGCGGTCCTGGCGGGTGCGGGGCTGCTGCTGGTGGTCGCGGCCTACGCCCTGTGGCGCCTGGGCTGAGCCGCCCGCGCCGGACCGGCCCGTTCAGAGCCGCCCGCGCCGGACCGGCCCGTTCAGAGCCGCCCGAGTGCCTCCCGGACCGCCGCCAGATCGGCGTCCGACGCCAACCCGGCGTGGTACAGCCGCAGTTCGTTCGCGCCGAGGTCGCGTGCGCGGGCCGCGTCGGCGGCCAGGGCGCCCGGGCGGCCGCCCATGCCGGAGACGACGGTGAGGTTCGCGGCCAGAACGGCGTCCGGGCGGCTCTGGTCGGCGAACGGGGCGAGCAGAGCGGGCCCGCCGGCGCAGGGCACCACGACGCCGTCGGCGACGGAGAGGATGTGCGCGGGGTCCACCCCGGCGTTGGCGCCGCAGCGGTACGGCGCCGGGTCGGCGTGCAGCAGCACCCGGAAGCCGTCGGGGGCCGCCGCGCGGACCGCCGCCACCGCCGCCTCCTGGAGCGTGCGCGCCCGCTCCTCGCGCCATGCGCGGGTGGCCCGTGCCGTGCTCTCGCCGAGCAGCCTCTCCACCCCCGCCCAGCCCTCCTCCTCGGGCGCGCCCCGCCACACCGGTTCCAGCGCGGTGCGCACCGCGTGGGCCAGCCGGTCGGCGTCCAGGCCGTGTTCGGCGTAGCCGGTGCGGCAGGCCGGGCAGAAGCACAGCGACATCAGGTACTGCCCGGCCTCCCCGAGGGACACCCCGGCGATCTTGTCGTGGGCGTGCAGATGGGCGAGGCCGTACCAGCCCAGCGACTCCAGCTCGGTGCCGTGCGCGCCGGGCCGCACCGCCGCCTCGGCGGCGAGGTCGGTCAGGTAGGTGCGGGTGGCGGGCTGTGCGACGCACGGCGCCCACGGGTAGCGGTCGCCGTAGGCGTTGACGACGGAGGTGTCCGGATGCTCGGCGCCCAGGCGGGAGTTGTGGGCGAGGACCACCCAGGAGTGGACCTCCAGACCTGCCTCGGACAGGGCGTGCGCCGCCTCGCCGTACGCGTCGCCGGGCGCCCAGTCGCCGGCCGGGTAGGGCCTCGGGACGCGTCCCGTCCAGCGCTCGCCGGGCGGGTAGAGCACTGCGGCGTGCTCGGCGGTGACCACGCGGTGGCGCGGGTGGCGGGGGGTGAGCGCCCGGGTGGAGTGGTAGGCGGCGGCGAGGGTCACCGACCGTACGCCGAGCGCCGCGACACGGTCGGGCTCACCGGGGTCGCCGGTCACGTCCCAGGGGTAGAGGAACGCGCCCGCCCTCACGCGTCCTCCCCGAGCAGCGCGCGGCCGTGCTCGATCAGCCGGGCGAGCTGCCTGACGTGCTCGTCGGCCGGTTCGTGCAGCGGCGGCCGGACCTCGCCGACGTCGAGCCCACGCAGCCGTACCCCCGCCTTGACCAGCGACACGGCGTATCCGGCGCCCTGGACGCGCAGTTCCACGAAGGGGCGGTAGAAGCCGTCCAGGAGGCGGTGCGCGGTGGGGTCGTCGCCCTCGCGCAGCGCCCGGTGGAAGGCGAGGGCGACCTCGGGGACGAAGCAGAAGACGGCGGAGGAGTACAGGTGGATGCCGACGCCGCGGTAGGCGAGCTGGGTCTGCTCGGCGGTGGGCAGCCCGTTGAAGTACAGGAAGTCACCCGGCGCCTCGGTGCGCACCGCGCTGACGACGCGCTGCATGAGGTCGAGGTCGCCGAGGCCGTCCTTGAGGCCGATGACGCCGTCGGTGCGGGCCAGTTCGACCACCGTCTCGGGGGTGAACACGGCGTTGTCACGCTGGTAGACGACGACCGGCAGGGCGGTGGCCGCGGCCAGTTCGCGGTAGTGGCGCAACAGTCCCTGCTGCCCGGCGACGACGAGGTAGGGCGGCATGGCGAGCAGCCCGTCGGCGCCGGCGTCCTCGGCGAGGCGGGCGTAGCGGACGGCGAGGGCGGTGCCGTAGCCGGCGCCCGCGACGACCGGCACGCGTCCGGCGCTCTCCTCGACGGCGGCGCGCACCAGTTCCCGGAACTCCTCGGGGGTGAGCGCGTGGAACTCACCGGTGCCGCAGCAGGCGAAGACGGCGGCGGCGCCGTCCTCGATGCCGCGGCGGACGTGGGCGCGGTAGGTGCCGAGGTCGACACGGCCCTCGGGGCCGTAGGCGGTGACGGGGAAGAACAGCGGCCCGCTGGGGATGCTGAGGCGTTCGGCGAGGGGGGCGGCTGACGGCACGGGCTCTCCCTAGGGCAGGCGCTCACGTTTCTGATCGGCGTCCATATGCATGAACAAGGGCACGCTACGCGGCCCCATAACGGCCGGTCAAGCGCGCATGGCGACCACGTGGCACCTGATTCCCGGCCCCCGCGCCCTACTTGACGGAGCAGGACCCGCATCCCTAGCGTGTCCACGCATGTGAATACTGTCCATACATACGTCCGTCCGACGCTAGGAGTCCGCCGATGCCCGCTCCCCGCACCGTTCTGCTCACCGGCGCCGCCGGCGGGCTCGGCACCCTGATGCGCGGCCTGCTGCCCGGGTACGGCTACGACCTGCGGCTGCTCGACCTGCGGCCGATCGAGGACGAGCCGGACGCCGTCACCGCCGACCTCTGCGACCCGGCGGCGCTGCGCGAGGCGGTCCGGGGCGTCGACGCGATCATCCACCTCGCCGGCATCTCCCTGGAAGCCCCGTTCGAGAAGATCCTCAAGGCCAACATCGAGGGCACGTACCACCTGTACGAGGCGGCCCGCGCGGAGGGCGTCGGCCGGATCGTCTTCGCCTCCTCCAACCACGCCGTCGGCCGCACTCCCCGCCCGCGCGGCGAGGACCCGCTGATCCCCGTCGACACCCCGCGCCGCCCCGACACCTTCTACGGCCTGTCCAAGTCCTTCGGCGAGGACCTCGCCCAGCTCTACTGGGACCGGCACGGCCTGGAGACCGTCTCGGTGCGCATCGGCTCCTGCTTCCCGGAGCCGACCAGTGTGCGGATGCTGTCACTGTGGCTGAGCCCCGCCGACGGCGCGCGCCTCTTCCACGCCGCCCTGACCGCCGAGCACGTCGGCCACACCGTGGTCTACGGCTCCTCCGCCAACACCCGCCTGTGGTGGGACCTGACCGGCGCTCGGGCGCTCGGCTACGAACCGCGGGACGACTCCGAGCCGTACGCCGCGAAGCTGATCGCCGAGCAGGGCGAGCTGGACCCGGACGACGAGGCGCAGGCATACCTCGGCGGCCACTTCGTGACCGACCCGCCGATCTGGCCGTACTGACGTTCCGGCCGCGGTGACGGTCGCGCGGGCGTACCGACGGCCCGGTCGCAGTGACGGACCGGCCGCACCGCGCCCGCGTCCCGGCCACGCCTCCGTACGCCGCCGGTGGCGCGGCCGTCACCCGTTCGGCAGGTAAGGGAACGGTAAAGCGGACTCGATCGTTACCCCCCACATGACAGCTATGACCCCCGGCTCGAACATCCCGCTCACCACCGCCCGAGTGACGGTGGACGTCGCCGCCCCGGTGCGGCTGGACGTCTCGGGCCTGCTGCTCACCGCCGACGGCAAGGTGCGCTCCGACGACGACTTCATCTTCTACAACCAGCCCAGCGGGCCGGGCGTGACCTACCGCTCGGGCGGCGGCGCCGCCCCCGACGCGATCAGCGTGGACACCGCCGCCGTGCCGCCGGGCATCGAGAAGATCGTGGTCACCGCGAGTCCCGACGCCGCCGGACAGACCTTCCAGGGCATCGAGCCCACCGCCACCCTGCGCGACGCGGACACCGGCGCCGCGCTGGCCACGTTCACACCCCCGCAGCTCGGCACCGAGACGGCGCTGGTGGTCATGGAGATCTACCGGCGCGCCGGCCAGTGGAAGGCGCGCGCCGTGGGCCAGGGGTACGCCGACGGACTTGCGGGCATCGCCACCGACTTCGGCGTCTCGGTGGAGGAACCGGCGCCCGCTCCGGCCGCCGCCCCGCACCCGGGCGTCCCGCCGCAGCCCGTGACTCCCCCGCCCGCGATGCAGCCCCAGGTCGCCCCGCCCGCGCCCGCCGCTCCCCCGGCCCCGCCGGCCGCCGCGCCCGGCACGGGCAAGGTCAACCTGGACAAGGGACGGGTCAGCCTCCAGAAGAACCAGACGGTGTCCCTGGTCAAGGGCGGCCGCCCGCTGCTGTCCCAGGTGAAGATGGGGCTCGGCTGGGAGCCGGCGTTCCGCGGCGCGGACATCGACCTGGACGCCTCCGTCATCGCCTACGGCCCGCAGCGCAACCACATCGACAGCTGCTACTTCGGCAAGCTCGCCATCCTGAACGGCGCGGTCAAGCACTCCGGCGACAACCTCACGGGCGAGGGCGCGGGCGACGACGAGGTGATCGTGGTCGACCTCGGCCGCCTCCCCCAGGAGGTCACCGGCCTGGTCTTCACCGTCAACTCCTTCTCCGGCCAGAAGTTCACCGACGTCGCCAAGGCGTACTGCCGCCTGCTGGACGCCGCCACCGACGAGGAACTGGTCCGCTTCGACCTCACCTCCGCCGAGCCCCAGACCGGCGTCCTGATGGCCAAGCTCATCCGCCAGTACTCGGGCGAGTGGGAGATGACGGCCATGGGCGACTTCCTCAAGGCCCGCACCGTACGCAACATGGTCAAGCCGGCGGCGCAGGCGCTGTAGCGGACGACGGGGCTGCGAGGGCCGCCACTCGCCCGCGGGGGCGGCCCCGGCCGCGGGGGGCCGGGCCGACCTGGACTGGTCGGCGGTCGGCGGTCGGCGGTCGGCGGTCGGCCAAGCCAGGGCCGGTCGGGGTCCGGTGTCGGCAAGGGCTGAGGCCGGTCGGCGCTCTGACGGGTCGCGGCCGAGCGGTCGCGGGTCGGGGCCGATCGGGACCGGTCGAGGGCGTGGGGCTGTTGATGCGGCTGGGGCCGTTCAGGGGCGGTTACGCCCGTAGCCCCTCCATCAGCAGTGCCAGGTACCGGCGGATGTGCCGGTCCTGGCCGTCCGCCAGTTCCGAGGCGGACACCACGCCGTGCGCCAGCCGCAGCACGTCGACCGAGTCGATGTCCCCCCGCAGCGCGCCCGCACTCTGCGCGGCGGCCACCAGCCGGGCCGCGGCTCCCTTGATCGACGCGGCGCAGACCGTGACCGCGGCCGAGTCGCCGTCCGTGACGGCCGAGCCCAGCAGTGCCTTGAGCCCGCGCACCTGCACCGTCCCGAGGGCCAGCTCGGTCAGCCACGCCACCAGCGCCTCGCCCGGCGCCAGCTCGGCCGCCAGTGCGTCGGCCCGCGCGGCCAGCGCCGCCATCCGGTCGGTGTACGCCGCCTCCAGCAGCGCCCGGCGGTTGGGGAAGTGCCGGTACAGCGTGCCGGAACCGACCCCCGCCCGCTTGGCGATGTCGTCCAGCGAGGCGTTCTCACCGTGCTCGGCGAAGGCCTCCGCCGCCACCTCCAGCAGCCGCTGGTAGTTGCGCCGGGCGTCCGCGCGCATGGGCCTGACCTGCGTCATCCAGATACTCCTTGCGAGCCGGAGGCCATCTCCGTATGGTATCGGACCCCGAAACGGAGACAGTCCCCGTTTCTTTCGGAAGTAGTCCGCCCGTGTCTCTTCCCCGCCCGGCCGGCACCGGCCCGCGCGCGGTGCGGGTCCGCTACCGGCAGGCCGTCCTCGACCGGTCCGCCGACGACCTCGCAGATCTCCACGCGGCCGACGCCGTGCACGAGTTCCCGTTCGCCTTCCCGGGCCTGCCCGCGCTACCACGGGCGCGAGGAGGTGCGCGCCGGGTACCGGCGCTGTGGGGGCGCGAGTCCGGCCCGGCCGGAGCGGATCGACGAGTTCGCCGTCCACGCCACCGCCGATCCCGAGGTGATCGTCGTGGAGCGGAGCGTCGCCGGGACGCTCGTCCCCGCCGGGCGGCCTTCGCGGTGCCCGGCCCGCTGGTGCTGCGCGTCCGCGACGGCCTGCCCGTGCACGTGCGCGACTACATGGACGCGGCCGCGGCCGCTCGCCCGACGGGCCGCACCAGGACTGACGGGTCCGGTCCGGTCGCGCCCGGGCCGCCCCGTCGTGTGCGGCCGCGCCCACACCGGGCGGCGACGTCGGGGGCGCACCCACCGACCGGTCACCTCCGCACCACTCCCACCGACCGGTCACCTCCGGGCCAGACCCGACCGCTCACGCCACGGCGCCGGCCTCCGTCAGCCCAGCCCACGGACGGGCGGCGTCAGCCGCCTCCGGCCAGGGACCGTCGGGCGTGTCAAGGCCGACAGCGTCATCCGACCCACAGCCGGCGCCGTCAGCCGCCTCATGACCGGCGGCCGCCGGCCGCGTGAGCCCCCGGAGGCCGTCGGCCCTCGGCCGGCCGCGGCCGGACGGACCACGTCCAGCGGCCGTCAGCCCAGCCACGGCCAGTCGGCGTCCCGCGCCTGCTCCAGCAGCGCGACCATCCGGAAAGCCGAGTCCGAGAGCCCGCCGAAGGTGTGCCGGTTGCCCGTGACTGCTCGTGAGGGATGTTCGACGCTGCCGCACCCACCCGGGCGGACGCCGCTCCCCGGGGTGACGGGGCCGCAGCGGGCCGGAGGCGGCCCTACTCCCCCCGGGCGCTGCGCGCCTTGAACGCCGCCTTGCGGGCCTCCTTGGCGATGCGCTTGTCGGGGTGGAGGCGGCCCATCGCCTCCAGGACGTCCGCCGTCTGCGGGTGGTCCACCCGCCAGGCCGCCGCGAAGAACCCGCTGTGCTGCTCCGCGAGGCCCTGGACGAGGGCGTGCAGTTCGGCTGAGTCGCCCTCGGCGGCCAGTTGCGCGGCCACCGTGTCGATGGTGAGCCAGAAGATCATGTTCTCGGTCGGCGGCGGCACGTCGGCCAGGCCCCGTTCCGTCAGCCAGACCCGGGCCAGGCCGCCCAGCTCGCGGTCGTCGAGGACGTCCCGCAGCGCGGGTTCCGCGGCGGGGCCCACCAGGGACAGCGCCTGCTGGCAGCGCAGCCGCCGCAGCGGGGCGCCCGCGTCCGTGCCGCGCGCGGCGGCGAGCAGTTCCGTGGCCGCGGCCAGCGGCTCACGGAGGGCCAGCCACTGCTCGGTCTCGGCGTGCGCGGCCGCGGGCGGGAAGGCGGCGGTGCCGTCGAGCAGCGCGTCCGCGCCCTTGTCCGCGAGGTCGCCGACCGCGGGGGCGTCGTGCCCGGCGTCGAGCAGCCGGGCGCGTACGCCGTAGAGCCCGAGCGGGGTGAGCCGCACCATGCCGTAGCGGCTGACGTCGACCTCGTCCACGGGCGCCGACGGGTCACCGCCGGCCCCGCTTCCGTCCTCGTCCTCGGCGTCGCCCTCACCGAGCAGCGCCTCGTCCACCGGCCGGTACTCGACCAGCCCCACCGGCTCCAGCAGCCGGAACTGGTCGTCCAGCCGCATCATCGCGTCGGAGACCTGCTGGAGCATGTCGTTGGTGGGCTCGCCCATGTCGCTGGGGACGATCACGGAGGCGGCGAGCGCGGGCAGCGGCACCGGTCCGCCGGGGCGGTCCTCGCCCACGGTGAGCAGATAGAGGTTGGTGAGCACCCCGTCCAGGAACTCCGCCTCGGCCTGCGGGTCCCACTGGAGCGAGCCGAAGTCGACCGTGCCGCCTTCGTCCATCGCGTCGATCAGGCCGTCCAGGTCGGGCACGGCGGCGTCCGCGAGCACCGCGTCCAGCGCGCTGAGCCAGACAGTGAGCACGTCGCGGGGCGAGCCGCCGGTGAGCAGGCGCAGTTCCGCGCCGGCGGCGACCGCACCGGTGTCCTCGTCGGTGATCTCGACCAGCCCGGTGTCCACGGCCGTGCGCCAGGCCTCGCTCGCCTCGGCCGCCGCGTCGTCGCCGCTCAGGCCCAGCGCCTCGGCCGCCGCGGGCAGTTGCTCCTCCACCAGCGCGCCGCCGGCGTCGATCCGCGTCGCGGGCCCGGCCCAGCGGGCGAGCCGGGCGGCGCGCGCGAGCAGCGGGGTGGCGAGGGCGTCCCGGGCCAGCTCCGGTTCGGAAGCGAGCCGCACCGGCGGGAGCGGGGACCTGTCTGACATCGGCTGGTTTCTCCTAGCGGACCTGGGGGCCTCGCGGGCATGGACGCCGGCGGGCCCGGAAAGCCTGACGACTCAACCGCTCAGCCTAGACGGATTTCCACCCATGCCGCCCGGTTCATCTCCCCGTCGGGTTCCGTACATGGCCGAAACCTTGACAACTGCCCTGGCCACGCAGGAGATTGACGCGCGTAGAAGTCGGGTGACGGCTGTGCACCGCATCCCCCTTCTACGCGCGTCACCACAGCGCCACACCTGCTGCATTCTCGTCCCACCCCGGTTTCACCACTGTTTCACCCTCGTCCCGGCGCTTGTCATGTCCCCGGAGGGATTTCCTTGCCGAGCAAGTCTTCCGCGCGTCTCGCCGCGCTGACCGTCGCCGCCGCCTGTTCCGCGGCGTCCACGATCCTGTTCACCGCGCCCGCGCACGCGGACTCCGTGCGCATCCACGACATCCAGGGCACGACCCGCACGTCCCCGTACGCCGGCCAGAAGGTCACGGACGTGGCCGGAATCGTCACCGGCGTGCGCGGCTACGGCTCGTCCAAGGGCTTCTGGATGCAGGACCCGACCCCGGACGCTGACCCGGCCACCAGCGAGGGCGTCTTCGTCTTCACCAGCTCCGCCCCGAAGGTAGCCGTGGGCGACGCGGTGACGGTGACCGGCACGGTCTCGGAGTACGTGCCCGGCGGCGCCTCCTCCGGCAACCAGTCGGTCACGGAGATCACCAAGCCCGTCGTCACCGTGGTCTCCAGCGGCAACGCCGTGCCCGCCCCGGTCGTCGTCGACGCCCGGTCGGTCCCGGCCGCCTACACCCCGGCGGGCGACCCGGCCGCGAACGGCTCCATCGGCGGCCTGACGCTGCGGCCCACGAAGTACGCCCTCGACTACTACGAGTCGCTGGAGGGCATGAACGTCAAGGTCGCCGACGCCCGCGTGGTCACCGGCACCGACCCGTACAGCGAGCTGTGGGTCACGGTGAAGCCGTACGAGCACAGGAGCCGCCGCGGTGGCACGGTGTACGGCTCCTACGACTCCCAGAACACCGGCCGGCTCCAGATCCAGTCGCTGGGCTCCACCGCCGACTTCCCCGTCGCGAACGTCGGCGACACCCTCACCGGGTCCACCGTCGGGCCGCTCGACTACAACCAGTACGGCGGTTACACGCTGGTCGCCTCACAGCTCGGCGCCCTCCAGAGCGGGGGCCTGAAGCGCGAGACGACGGCCAAGCAGTCCCGCGGCGAGCTGGCGGTCGCCACGTACAACGTCGAGAACCTCGACCCCTCCGACACCACCTTCGACGCGCACGCCTCGGCGATCGTGCACAACCTCAACGCGCCCGACATCGTGTCCCTGGAGGAGATCCAGGACGACAACGGCGCCACCGACGACGGCACGGTCGGCGCGGGCAAGACCGTGACCAAGCTGATCGACGCGATCGTCGCGGCCGGCGGCCCGCGCTACGAGTGGCGCTCCATCGACCCGGTCAACGACCAGGACGGCGGCGAGCCCGGCGGCAACATCCGCCAGGTCTTCCTGTTCAACCCCGCGCGGGTCTCCTTCACCGACCGCCCGGGCGGCGACTCCACCACCGCCGTCGGCGTGACGGAGGTGCACGGCAAGGCCGCCCTGACCGCCTCGCCGGGCCGCATAGACCCGGCGAGCGACGCCTGGAAGTCCAGCCGCAAGCCGCTGGCCGGCGAGTTCGTCTTCCGCGGCCGTACGGTCTTCGTGATCGCCAACCACTTCGCCTCCAAGGGCGGCGACCAGGGGCTGACCGCGCAGTACCAGCCGCCGGTGCGCAGTTCCGAGGTGCAGCGCCACCTCCAGGCGACCGAGGTGAACGCCTTCGTCAAGGACATCCTGAAGGTCCAGAAGAACGCGGACGTGATCGCGCTCGGCGACATGAACGACTTCGAGTTCTCCGACACCGCGAAGATCCTCGAGGGCCGCGGCGAACTCTGGTCGGCGATCAAGTCACTCCCGAAGAACGAGCGTTACACCTACGACTACCAGGGCAACCAGCAGGTCCTGGACCAGGTCCTGGTCAGCCCGTCGATCCGGCGCGGCGACTTCGCGTACGACAGCGTGCACATCAACTCGGAGTTCCACGACCAGATCAGCGACCACGACCCGCAGGTGCTGAGGTTCCGCCCGTAACCCGGGCGGCGGTACAGCGGGAGGCCGCCTCCGCCCTTCCCGGGTGGAGGCGGCCTCCCGCTTCTCTCCCTGCGCCTTCCTCTCGTCGCTTCCCCGTGCGCGGGGTCCCCGCCGAGCTGACCCGCGGGGGCGAGGGCGCGTACGCGCTGCCGCCCGGCGTCAGCCGCGCTGCGCCACGTCAGCGGCACCCGCTGCCGCGACGGCGGGCCAGCAGCCCGACCACCAGCACGGCGGCTCCCACGGCGCCCACGATCACCAACTGGCGCGGGTGACGCCGGCAGGCCTCGACCGCGCCGGAGACCGGCCGCCGGACCGAGTCCCCGGTCGTGTGCCCGGCCCGCTGCGCCGTGAGCTGCGCCCGGTGCCCCGCCTCGGCCGTCTTCTCCTGGACCCGGTGCCCGGCCAGCGCGGTCCTCTCCTGCACACGGTGGCCGGCCTGCGCGGCGGTGCTGCGCAGCTGGACCGTCAGCGCACCGGCCTTGTCCTTGAGGTCGGCCGCGCGGGCCCTGGCCCGGCCCTTCACATCGGCCTTGGCGGCCAGTTCCTCGACGGTGTCGCCGAGTTGGCTCCTGGTCCGCTCGATCTGCTGGCGCAGTTCGTCGGGGCCCTTCGCGCCGACGGCCCCCGTCGATCCGCCGCCCGCCCCCTGCGTCCTGTCCGTCATCGGTGGTGTGCCCTTTCCTTGATCTCCTCGACGTCCGCCTTGACGCTGCCGATCGTCCGCTGCGGCGTGGGCGGTCCGGCGCGATGCAGCTGGGCACGGCCGGTCAGCGCCAGCAGGCCCGCGGTCGCGAACAGCACGCCCGTCACGATGAGCGCCGCGGCCCACACGGGCAGCACCAGCGAGAGCGCGGCGACGCCCGTACCGGCGAGCGCGAACAGCCCGACGTAGGCGACGGCCCCCGCGGCGCCGAGCAGCCCGCCGCCCCGGCCCATGCTGCGGCCCTTGGCGGTCAGCTCCTCCTTGGCGAGGGCCGCTTCCTGCCTGATCAGCAGGGAGATCTGTTCGGTCGCCTGGTGGACGAGTTCGCCCACCGAGTGCTCGCCCGCCGGGCGGTCGCCCGCCAAGGGGCGCTCTTCGCGTACCGGCCTGGCAGGCCTGGCGTCGATGGTCCCGGTCACGGTGTCCCGCCTCCTCTCGGTTCGGAACACCCGGGTACCCCGCGTGGCCGTGGCTACCACCCTCGGCGTCGTACGCGGGGCGCGCGCCGCCGGGGCCGCCGGGGCACCGTGCCGCACCCCGCCCTCGCGGACCCCCCGGCGCTCAGTCCCGGCCCGCCGCGCCGCCGGCGCCGTGCTCGCCGAGACGGGCCAGCTGACTCTGGAACCAGTCGAGCCGTGCCTGCAACAGGGCTGCCTCGGCGACGAGTTCGGGCACGCCGAGGGCGTCGGGCGGGGCGTCGGCCCCGACCGCGTGAGGGGCGGAGTCAGGAACGGAGGGGGCGGGGACGATGGCGGGAGCGGCCACGACCCGCAGCCCCTCCCCGGCCAGCCGGGCGAAGGCGGCGAGCGTGACGGAGGTACGACCGCGCACGCAGCCCGCGCAGGCGGCGGCCAGGGCGAGGCGGCCGGGCCGGCCCCAGCCCGCGTCGGCCAGCGCGACGGCGGGTGCCCCGCAGCCGCACGGCCCGACCGTGGCCGTACGCACCCGCTGCCGGGCGTAGCGGAAACCGTGCTCGAAGCGGAGGTAGGCGCCGAGGACCGTGACCTCCAGGAGCACGGCGCCCCGGTGCTCGGCCGTGCACAGCAGGGCCTCGGCTGCCGCCCGGTCGTGCACGCAGTGGAAGCCGCAGTCGCACAGGCGGGCGGGCGGCCGGTGCCGGCGGCCGTAGACACAGGACGCGTCGGCGACGACGCCGTACGGCAGCGCGCCGCCGAGCGACACCCCGGTGAACCCGGCCCGGGCGCCGTCCCGGGACAACACCGGGTGGGCGATCTTGTAGCCGGTCGGCGGCTCCGCCGGGTGCTCGGTCGGCAGCCGCAGCCTCATCGGGCGGCCGGCACCTCTTCGGGCGCGGCGGTCCGCGGCTGCTGCTCCCGCTGGACCTCCACGGGACGTTCGGGACTCTCCTCCTCGCCCCGCGGCTGCTGCCGCTCCCGCGCGACTCCGGTGGCCAGTGCCTTGCCGAGCTTCATGACGCCTCCCATGAGCTGCCCGTCGGTGGACCTCAATGGACCTCATGCCCATGGTGACCCAGACCGGCCCTTTTGGACACAGCGCACGGAGGCGAATCCAGCACTGCTACGCGATACCCCGTAGAAGATTTAAGTGGAGCTACATCTTCTGTTCCCCCGAAACTACCGTTCATGAAGACACCCACGGCGACACGCACCGCCCCCGTCCCCGCGCCGGCTCCCTTCGGTCACGCCCTGTGCGCGATGATCACACCGTTCACGGCGGGGGGCGAGGCTCTCGACCTGGACGGAGCCCAGCGGCTCGCCGCGCGTCTGGTGACGGAGGGGTGCGACGGCCTGGTGCTGAACGGCACGACGGGCGAGTCGCCGACCACCACGGACGCGGAGAAGTCCGAGCTGATCCGGGCGGTACGGGAGGCGGTGGGCGACGGCGTCCCGATCGTGACCGGCGTGGGCACGGCCGACACCCGGCACACGGTGGAACTGACCCGCGCCGCGCACAAGGCGGGCGCGGACGCGGTGTTGGTCGTGCCGCCGTACTACAGCAGGCCGCCCCAGGAGGCGATCGAGGAACACTTCCGCACGGTGGCGGACGCCTCCGGAGTGCCGGTGATGCTGTACGACGTCCCCGCCCGCACCGGCGTCCGCGTCGAACCGGACACGCTGCTGAGACTGGCCGACCACCCGTCGATCGTGGCGGTCAAGGACTGCTCGAACGACTTCCTGGCCGCCCAGAAGCTCCTGTCCCGCACGGAGTTGGCGTACTACGCGGGCAGCGACGAACACAACCTCGCCCTCTACGCGGTCGGCGCCGCCGGTTACGTCAGCACGGTGGCGAACGTGATCCCCACCCGACTCCGCACGGTCCTGGACGAGTTCGACAAGGGCAACACGACGCAGGCGGCCCGCCTCCAACAACAGGCCACGCCCCTCATCGAGTCCCTCATGCACACCCCCCTGCCCGGCACCGTCACCACGAAGTCCCTCCTCACCGCCCTGGGCCACCCCGCAGGACCGCCCCGCCCCCCACTACGCCCGGCCACCCCCGAAACGACAGCAGCCCTCCTGGCGACACACGAACGGCTTACGGCCTGCTGACCTCCCACCGCGCACACCCCCGACACGACAAGGCGCCCTCCCCTGCCGGGAAGGGCGCCTGTGCATGACCGCCGGTCAGTTGTGGCTGTGCAGGACCTCGTTCAGGCCGCCCCAGACCGCGTTGTTCGGGCGGGCTTCCACCGCGCCGGTGACCGAGTTGCGGCGGAAGAGGATGTTGGAGGCGCCGGAGAGTTCGCGGGCCTTGACGATCTGTCCGTCCGGCATGGTCACGCGGGTGCCCGCGGTGATGTAGAGGCCGGCCTCGACCACGCACTCGTCGCCGAGGGCGATGCCCACGCCCGCCTCGGCGCCGATCAGGCAGCGCTCGCCGATGGAGATGATCACGTTGCCGCCACCGGAGAGCGTGCCCATCGTGGAGGCGCCGCCCCCGATGTCCGAGCCGTCGCCGACCACGACGCCCGCGGAGATGCGGCCCTCGACCATGGAGGTGCCGAGGGTGCCCGCGTTGAAGTTGACGAAGCCCTCGTGCATCACGGTGGTGCCCTCGGCGAGGTGCGCGCCGAGGCGGACGCGGTCGGCGTCGGCGATGCGGACGCCCTTGGGGGCGACGTAGTCCGTCATGCGCGGGAACTTGTCGATCGAGGTGACCTGGAGGTGCAGGCCCTCGGCGCGCGCGTTGAGGCGCACCTTCTCGATGTCGTCCACGGCGACCGGGCCGAGCGAGGTCCAGGCGACGTTGGCGAGGTGGCCGAAGATGCCCTCCAGGTTCTGGCCGTGCGGCCTGACCAGCCGGTGGGAGAGCAGGTGCAGACGCAGGTACACGTCGTGCGCGTCGAGGGGCTTCTCGTCCAGCGAGGCGATGACCGTGCGGACCGCGACCACTTCGACGCCCCGGCGGTTGTCCGGGCCGATCGCCGCGGTCGCGCCGCCGCCGAGGAGTTCGGCGGCCCGCTCGGCGGAGAGCCGCTCGGTGCCGGCCGGGCCGGGCTCGTCCGTCAGTTCGGGCGCGGGGAACCAGGTGTCGAGAACGGTGCCGTCGGCGGCGATCGTGGCGAGGCCGGCGGCCACGGCGCCGGTGGTGCGGGAAGCAGTGTCGGTCATGGGGAAAACCTAACGTGGGGCGGGGCGCGGGAGCGAACCGTGTCTCATGTGCCGGGCGCCGGTTCAGGGGATCACCCGAGCCAGCGCCTCCCGCGCGTACTCCTCGTCGTACGAACCGCCCGTCAGCAGCACGTGCAGGCAGATGCCGTCCATCAGCGCGACCAGGGCGCGGGCGGTGAGCGGATCGGTGCGGGGGGCCAGCAGCGCGGCGAGGTCGTTCGCCCATTCGGCGGCCGCCGGGCGCAGGGCGGGGCGCGCAGGGCGGCGAGGTACAGCTCGTACTCCAGCTCCGCTCCGGCGCGGTCGGGGGCCAGCCACTTCCCCAGGGCCGCGGCGAGTTCGCCGGCCAGCTCGCCGCGGGGGTCGGTCAGCCCCTCGTGCGCGCCGCACCACCCGGACCGCCGCGCCGATGATCCGCCGACGCCGGTCGGGGTCGCGGCGCCGGGGGCATCAGTGGCGCGCCCCGCCGAGGTTGAGCACGACCACTCCCCCGACGATCAGCAGGATGCCGCCGACCTTGGCCGCGGTCAGTTCCTCACCGAACAGCAGCAGCCCGAGCACGGCGACGGCCGCGGTGCCGACCCCCGACCAGATCGCGTACGCGGTGCCGATCTGCACCGACTTCAGCGCCTGGGCGAGCAGCACGAAGGAGATCACGTACCCGAGCGCCGTCAGCAGCGAGGGCCACAGCCTGCTGAATCCCTCGCTGTACTTCAGCGCCGTGGTGGCGACGACCTCGGCGGCGATGGCCCCGGCCAGCATCAGGTAACCCATGCGGGGAAGCGTAGTGAGCCGTGTGTACGCGCGTACACACGGCCTTTGGCCGAGGAACCTCGAGAACGGGGAACGGCGAGGTCCTGGTGGACCTCGCCGTTCCCCGTGCTTCCGCGGGTTGTTCCCGCTGGTGGTCTCAGACGTTGAACCCGAGCGCCCGGAGCTGCTCGCGGCCGTCGTCCGTGATCTTGTCGGGTCCCCACGGGGGCATCCAGACCCAGTTGATGCGCAGTTCGTTGACGAGGCCGTCCGTTGCGGACCTGGCCTGGTCCTCGATGACGTCGGTGAGCGGGCAGGCCGCCGACGTCAGGGTCATGTCGACGGTCGCGATGTTCGCGTCGTCGATGTGGATGCCGTAGATCAGGCCCAGGTTGACGACGTCGATGCCCAGCTCGGGGTCGACGACGTCCATCAGGGCCTCGCGGAGTTCCTCCTCCGAGGCCGGCTTCATCTCCACGGTCTCGCTCATGCGGTCTTCCTTTCGGCTTCGGCGCCGTCCAGCGCCTGGGCCGTCGCGTCCTTCCAGGCCATCCAGCTCAGCAGGGCGCACTTGACCCGGGCCGGGTACTTGGACACCCCGGCGAACGCCACCGCGTCCTCCAGGACGTCCTCCATCGCGTCGTCGGGCTCGATCTTCCCCTTGGACTGCATCAGCTCCAGGAAGGTCTCCTGGATCTTCTGCGCGTCGGCGAGTTCCTTGCCGACCAGGAGGTCGTTGAGCACGGACGCCGAGGCCTGGCTGATGGAGCAGCCCTGGCCCTCGTACGAGACGTCCTCGATCTTCGTGCCGTCGTACTTCACGCGCAGGGTGATCTCGTCGCCGCACGTCGGGTTGACGTGGTGCACCTCGGCGTCGCCGTCCCTCAGACCACGCCCGTGCGGGTGCTTGTAGTGGTCCAGGATGACTTCCTGGTACATGGAGTCCAGCTTCATGCGATCGCTCGTCCCGTCCCGTCAGCCGAAGAAGTTCCGTACGTGCTCCAGGCCGTCGACCAGGGCGTCGATCTCGGCCGGCGTGGAGTACAGATAGAACGACGCTCGCGTGGTCGCAGGAATTCCGTAGCGCAGGCAGACCGGCCGCGCGCAGTGGTGGCCCACGCGCACCGCGATGCCCTGCTCGTCGAGGACCTGGCCCACGTCGTGCGGGTGGATGTCGCCCAGCGTGAAGGAGATCGCCGCACCACGGTCCTCGGCCGTCGTCGGGCCGATGATCCTGAGGTCAGGGACCTGCGTCAGCCGCTTGACCGCGTACTCGGTCAGCGCGTGCTCGTGGGCGAGGATCTTGTCCATGCCGATCGAGTCCAGGTAGTCGATCGCCGCGCCGAGGCCGACCGCCTGCGCGATCGGCGGGGTGCCCGCCTCGAACTTGTGCGGGGCCGGCGCGTACGTCGAGGAGTGCATCGAGACGGTCTCGATCATCTCGCCGCCGCCGAGGAACGGAGGCAGGTCCTCCAGCAGCTCCTGGCGGCCCCAGAGCACACCGATGCCGGTCGGACCGCACATCTTGTGACCGGTGAAGGCCACGAAGTCGGCCTGCAGTGCCTGCACGTCCAGCGGCATGTGCGGGGCGGCCTGCGAGGCGTCGACGCAGACCAGGGCGCCGACCTCCTGGGCGCGGCGGACTATCGCCTCGACCGGGTTGAGGGTGCCGAGGATGTTGGAGACCAGCACGAAGGAGACGATCTTCGTCTTCTCGGTGATGACCTCGTCGAGGTTCGACAGGTCGAGCCGGCCGTCGTCGGTGAGGCCGAACCACTTCAGCTTCGCGCCCGTGCGCTGCGCGAGCAGCTGCCAGGGAACGATGTTGGAGTGGTGCTCCATCTCCGTGATGACGATCTCGGTTTCGTGGTCCACCCGGTAGGGCTCGTCGGCCCAGCCGAGCATGTTCGCCACGAGGTTGAGCGACTCCGAGGCGTTCTTCGTGAAGATCACCTCGTCGCGGCTCGGCGCGTTGATGAACGCGGCGACCTTGTCGCGCGCGCCCTCGTACAGCGCCGTGGCCTCCTCGGCGAGCACGTGCACGCCTCGGTGCACGTTGGCGTTGTGCTGCTCGTAGTACTCGTTCAGGACGTCGATGACCTGGCGCGGGGTCTGCGAGGTCGCGGCGTTGTCGAGGTAGACGAGCTTCTTCCCGTCGTGGACCACGCGGTCCAGGACAGGGAAGTCCTTGCGGAGCGCCTCGGTGTCGAGGAGGCCCGGCAGCTGTGTCACGCGGATGCGCCACCCTTCACGTATGCCTCGTAGCCCTCGTTCTCCAGCTTGTCCGCGAGTTCCGGGCCGCCGGACTCGACGATGCGGCCGCCGGCGAACACGTGGACGTGGTCGGGCTTGATGTAGCGCAGGATGCGCGTGTAGTGCGTGATCAGCAGGGTGCCGACCTCGCCGGTCTCGCGGACGCGGTTGACGCCCTCGGAGACGATCCGCAGCGCGTCGACGTCCAGACCGGAGTCCGTCTCGTCGAGGATCGCGATCTTCGGCTTGAGCAGTTCGAGCTGGAGGATCTCGTGGCGCTTCTTCTCACCGCCGGAGAAGCCCTCGTTGACGTTGCGCTCGGCGAAGGAGGGGTCCATGTGGAGCCGCTCCATGGTCTCCTTGACCTCCTTCACCCAGGTGCGCAGCTTGGGGGCCTCGCCGCGGATGGCGGTGGCGGAGGTGCGCAGGAAGTTGGAGACCGAGACGCCGGGGACCTCGACCGGGTACTGCATGGCCAGGAACAGGCCGGCGCGGGCGCGCTCGTCGACGGACATCTCCAGGACGTCCTCGCCGTCGAGGGTGACGGTGCCGCCGGTGATCGTGTACTTGGGGTGACCCGCGAGCGAGTAGGCGAGGGTGGACTTGCCCGAGCCGTTGGGGCCCATGATGGCGTGCGTCTCGCCCTGCTTCACGGTCAGGTCGACACCCTTGAGGATCTCCTTCGTGGCGTTGTCGGCCTCGACGGTGACGTGCAGGTCTCGGATTTCAAGCGTTGCCATGGGTGCCTCAGGACTCCTGGGAGAGGGAGACGAGCACGTCGTCCCCTTCGATCTTTACGGGGTATACGGGGACGGGACGCGTCGCCGGAAGACTGTCGGGCTTGCCGGAGCGGAGGTCGAAGCGCGAGCCGTGCAGCCAGCACTCGATGTGGCAGTCGTCGACCTCGCCCTCGGCCAGCGAGACGTTCGCGTGCGAACAGATGTCGTAGATCGCGAACACCTCGCCCTCGGTGTGCACCACGGAGATGGGCGTGCCGTCGAGTTCCACCCGCTTGGGGGTGTCCTCCTCCAGCTCGCTCAGCCCGCAGACGCGGACAAAGGCACCGCTCATGCGACGGACGCCTCCAGCTCCTCCTCGATCCTGGCGAGCAGGCGCTCCTCGATGTCGGCGACACCGATCTGCTGGACCAGCTCGGCGAAGAAGCCGCGGACCACGAGGCGGCGGGCCTCGTGCTCCGGGATGCCGCGGGCCATCAGGTAGAAGAGCTGCTCGTCGTCGAAGCGGCCGGTGGCGGAGGCGTGGCCGGCGCCGACGATCTCGCCGGTCTCGATCTCCAGGTTCGGCACGGAGTCGACCCGGGAGCCGTCGGTCAGCACCAGGTTGCGGTTCATCTCGTAGGTGTCGGTGCCCTCGGCCTTGGCCTCGATGAGGACGTCGCCGATCCACACGGCGTGCGCGTCGTCGCCCTGGAGGGCGCCCTTGTAGACCACGTTCGACTTGCAGTGCGGCGTGTTGTGGTCGACGAAGAGCCGGTGCTCCTGGTGCTGGCCGGCGTCGGTGAAGTACAGGCCGAACATCTCGACCTCACCGCCGGTGCCCGCGTACGTCACCCGGGGGTGCAGCCGGACCAGGTCGCCGCCGAAGGTGACGACGACCGACTTGAGGGCGGCGTCGCGGCCGATGAGGGCGTTGTGCTGGCCCACGTGGACGGCCTTGTCGTCCCAGTCCTGGACGGAGACGACGGTCAGCTTGGCGCCGTCGCCGATCAGGTAGTCGACGTTGGCGGCGAGGACCGCGTCACCGGTGTGGTCGATGACGACGACGGCCTCGGCGAAGGCCTCCAGCTCGATGACCTGGTGGCCGTAGGCGGTGCCTCCCTCGCCGTGCACGGCGATGCGGATCGGCTCGGTGAGGACGGTCTCCTTGGGGACGGTCACGACCGAGGCGTGCTCGAAGGCGGAGTAGGCCTGGGCGGCCACGCGGTCCACCGGGGCGCCGGCCCGGCCGAGCCGGGCGTCGTCGCGGCCGACGGTCTCCACGCGCACGCCCTCGGGGGCCTGGACGTCGACCTTCACGCCGCCGGTGGCGCTGGCGGTGCCGTCGTGCAGACCGCGCAGCCGGTCCAGCGGGGTGAAGCGCCACTCCTCCTCGCGGCCGTGCGGGACCGGGAAGTCCGCCACGTCGAACGAGGGCGGCGCGCTCATGCGCGTGGCGACGGTCGACTCGGCGGCCACCGCGATCTGGCCCGCGGTTGTCGAGCCCACGGGGATGTTCTGAGCCTCAGCCATGGCTGTCGGTCTGCTCTCTTTCCTGCGTCAGTTGTGATCCTCGGCCCGCCCACGAGGGCGGGCCGTCGCCGCTGGTGAGGGCGGTCGTCAGCCGACCGCGCCCTCCATCTGCAGCTCGATCAGCCGGTTCAGCTCCAGGGCGTACTCCATGGGGAGCTCCTTGGCGATCGGCTCGACGAAGCCGCGCACGATCATCGCCATCGCCTCGAACTCGGACAGACCGCGGCTCATCAGGTAGAAGAGCTGGTCCTCGGAGACCTTGGAGACGGTCGCCTCGTGGCCCATGGACACGTCGTCCTCGCGGACGTCCACGTAGGGGTAGGTGTCGGAGCGGGAGATGGTGTCCACGAGCAGCGCGTCGCACAGCACGTTGGACTTGGAGCCCGCGGCGCCCTCGCCGATCTCGACCAGACCGCGGTAGGAGGTGCGGCCGCCGCCGCGCGCCACCGACTTGGAGACGATGTTGGACGAGGTGTTGGGCGCCATGTGGACCATCTTGGAACCGGCGTCCTGGTGCTGGCCCTCGCCGGCGAAGGCGATGGACAGGGTCTCGCCCTTGGCGTGCTCGCCCATCAGGTAGACGGCCGGGTACTTCATCGTCACCTTGGAGCCGATGTTGCCGTCGATCCACTCCATGGTCGCGCCCTCGTACGCCACGGCGCGCTTGGTGACCAGGTTGTAGACGTTGTTCGACCAGTTCTGGATGGTCGTGTAACGGCAGCGGGCGTTCTTCTTGACGATGATCTCGACGACCGCGCTGTGCAGCGAGTCGGACTTGTAGATCGGGGCGGTGCAGCCCTCGACGTAGTGCACGTAGGCGCCCTCGTCGACGATGATCAGGGTCCGCTCGAACTGGCCCATGTTCTCCGTGTTGATGCGGAAGTAGGCCTGGAGCGGGATCTCCACGTGGACGCCCGGCGGGACGTAGATGAAGGAGCCGCCGGACCACACCGCGGTGTTCAGCGACGCGAACTTGTTGTCGCCGACCGGGATGACCGTGCCGAAGTACTCCTTGAAGAGGTCCGGGTGCTCCTTGAGAGCGGTGTCGGTGTCCAGGAAGATGACGCCCTGCTCCTCCAGGTCCTCGCGGATCTGGTGGTAGACGACCTCCGACTCGTACTGCGCGGCGACGCCCGCGACCAGGCGCTGCTTCTCCGCCTCGGGGATGCCCAGCTTGTCGTAGGTGTTCTTGATGTCCTCGGGCAGGTCCTCCCAGGACTCCGCCTGCTTCTCCGTGGAGCGCACGAAGTACTTGATGTTGTCGAAGTCGATGCCCGACAGGTCCGAGCCCCAGTTCGGCATGGGCTTCTTCTCGAACAGCCGCAGGCCCTTGAGGCGGAGCTTGGTCATCCACTCCGGCTCGTTCTTCTTGGCGGAGATGTCCCGGACGACTTCCTCGTTCAGACCGCGCTTCGCGGAGGCGCCGGCCTCGTCGGAGTCGGCCCAGCCGTATTCGTACTTGCCCAGGCCCTCGAGTTCGGGGTGGGCAGTCTCCGTGGGGAGAGTCATGCGGGGTTCCTCCCGGCCGTGCTAGCAGATGCGTCAGTGGAAATCTGGGGGATGAACGTCGTGCAGACGCCGTCGCCGTGCGCGATGGTCGCCAGTCGCTGGACGTGGGTACCCAGCAACTCCGCGAAGATCTCGGTCTCCGCCTCGCAGAGCTGCGGGAACTGCTCCGCGACGTGGGCGACCGGGCAGTGGTGCTGGCAGAGCTGCTCGCCCTTGTGCGGGAGGGGCGCGCTGCGCGCCGTAGCAGCGTACCCGTCGGCGCTCAGGGCCTTCGCCAGCGCTCCGGCGCGCTCGTCGGGGCCCACCGCCTCGATGGCCTTGCGGTACGCGCGCGCCTGCGCGGCGATGCGGGCGCGGGCGAAGGCGGCGACCGCCTCCTGGCCGCCCTCCCGCTCGGCGATCCAGCGCAGCGCGTCCGCGGCGAGCTTGTCGTACGACTGGTCGAAGGCGTCGCGGCCGCAGTCGGTGAGCGCGAACACCTTCGCGGGCCGGCCGCGCGTCCGCGCCCCGTACACCCGCCGCTCGCGCGCCTCGACGACGTCGTCGGCGAGCAGGGCGTCCAGGTGGCGCCGCACGGCGGCCTGGGTCAGTCCCAGCCGTCCGGCCAGTTCGGCGACGGTCGACGGGCCGTGGTCCAGGATGGACCGCGCGACCCGGTTGCGCGTGGAGCGCTCACCGGTCGCCAGTTCCTCCTGGGGGGTCCCCGCGGGGGTCTCCCGAGCCTCGTCGACGTTTTTCACAACGCCATTGTTGCGTAATTCCTCAGGGCCTGACAAGCGGCCTTGATCCGCACGAGTGGTGCCCTGCATCACTTAGGCGTCCCTAACTTGACCTGCGGAAACGATCTTTGATCGATCAGACGAGTGGCGTCCGCCAGGCCGTGCGCCACCCCTTGACCGGCCCGCACCCCCTCCGACCGGCCCGCTGGTGACCCGCGCCACCCTTGCCGAAAACCTGCGCGACCCCGGCGTACGCCGTGTCGTGACGCTTCCCCGGCGGGCGCGGTGGCGTACGCGGAGCGCCGGCTTCCGGTGCACCGGCCCCGCGAGGACGACTTCACCCACCCGGGGGTCTGAGCCGCCCGTCGCGAACCTAGACTCTGGACCCATGCGAAGTGAGCCCGTGGTCGAAGTACAGGCCCTGGTGAAGCGGTACGGCACGAAGACCGCGGTGGACGGCCTCGACCTGGTGGCCCGGGCGGGTGTGACCGCCGTGCTCGGCCCCAACGGCGCCGGCAAGACCACGACGGTCGAGACCTGCGAGGGGTACCGGAAGCCGGATTCCGGCACGGTGCGCGTCCTGGGTCTCGACCCCGTGCGGCAGTCGGCCGAGCTGCGGCCCCGGATCGGCGTGATGCTCCAGTCCGGGGGCGTGTACTCGGGCGCGCGGGCCGACGAGATGCTGCGGCACGTCGCCAAGCTGCACGCCCACCCGCTGGACGTGGACGCGTTGGTCGAACGGCTCGGGCTCGGCGGCTGCGGCCGGACCTCGTACCGCCGGCTCTCCGGCGGCCAGCAGCAGCGCCTCGCGCTCGCCATGGCCGTGGTCGGCCGGCCCGAGCTGGTCTTCCTCGACGAGCCGACCGCGGGCCTCGACCCGCAGGCCCGCCGGGCCACCTGGGACCTGGTGCGCGACCTGCGTGCCGACGGCGTCTCCGTGATCCTCACCACGCACTACATGGAGGAGGCGGAGCAGCTCGCCGACGACGTCGCGATCGTCGACGCGGGCCGGGTCGTCGTCCAGGGCTCCCCGGAGCAGCTGTGCCGCGGCGGCGCGGAGAACACCCTGCGCTTCACCGGCCGCCCCGGCCTCGACGTCGCGTCCCTGCTCAAGGCGCTGCCCACGGACTCGTCGGCCGCCGAGCTGACCCCCGGCTCCTACCGGGTCGTCGGCAAGGTCGATCCCCAGTTGCTCGCCACGGTCACGTCCTGGTGCGCGCAACACGGGGTGATGCCCGACCGGATCTCGGTGGAGCGGCACACTTTGGAGGACGTTTTTCTTGAGCTGACAGGCAAGGAGCTGCGCTCGTGAATCCGATCCGCACGGAGCCCTGCCGGGGGTCCGGGGGTCGCCCCCCGGGCAGGCACAGTCTTGAGCTGACAGGCAAGGAGCTGCGCTCGTGAATCCGGTCCGCACGGAGCCCTGCCGGGGGTCCGGGGGTCGCCCCCCGGGCAGGCACAGTCTTGAGCTGACAGGCAAGGAGCTGCGCTCGTGACCCTCACCACCGGCACCGGCGCCGGCAGTGGCGCCGCCACCGGCGCGTACGCCCCGCGGCCCGGCGCCGCCCCGCTGCCGCGCATGATCGCGGCGCAGGCGGCGCTGGAGACGAAGATGCTGCTGCGCAACGGCGAGCAGCTCCTCCTCACCGTCGTGATCCCCACCCTGCTGCTGGTGCTGTTCAGCGCGGTGGACATCGTGGACACCGGTGCGGGCGAGGCCGTGGACTTCCTCACACCGGGGGTCCTGGCGCTCGCCGTGATGTCGACGGCGTTCACCGGGCAGGCCATCGCGACCGGCTTCGAGCGGCGCTACGGCGTGCTGAAGCGGCTGGCCGCCTCGCCGCTGCCGCGCTGGGGGCTGATGACCGCCAAGACGGCGTCGGTGCTGGTCACCGAGGTGCTCCAGATCGTCCTGCTGACCGTGATCGCCTTCGCGCTCGGCTGGTCCCCGCACGGCGACCCGCTCGCGGTGCTCCTGCTGCTGGTCCTCGGCACGGCCGCCTTCTCCGGCCTCGGCCTGCTGATGGCCGGCACCCTGAAGGCCGAGGCCACGCTGGCCGCCGCGAACCTGGTGTTCCTGCTGCTGCTGGTCGGCGGCGGGGTCATCGTCCCGCTGGACAAGTTCCCCTCCGGCGCGCAGGACGTGCTGGGTCTGCTGCCCATCTCGGCCCTGTCCGACGGGCTGCGGGACGTCCTCCAGCACGGTGCGGGCATGCCCTGGGGCGACCTGGGGATCCTCGCCGGATGGGCGGTCGCGGCGCTGGCGGCGGCCGGGCGGTTCTTCCGCTGGGAGTAGGCCACCCGGGCGACGCGCGGGACCCTCGTGAACGCGTGCACAAGCGGACGCCTACCATGGGACGCGTGCCAAAGCTGACTCGCGCGGACGTCGTATCCGCGGCGCGCAACCCGCTCGCCTTCATCGCCGAACGCTGGACCCCGCAGCCGCGGACCGTCCGGCGGGCGGCCCTCGCCGCGCTCGTCATGGCGGTCGTCATCGTCGTGACCGGCGGCGCCGTCCGCCTGACCGGCTCGGGCCTCGGCTGCCCGACCTGGCCGACCTGCACGGACGACTCGCTCACCACCACGCGGGCGATGGGCTTCCACGGGGCGATCGAGTTCGGCAACCGCATGCTGACATACGTGCTGTGCGCCGCCGTCGGCTGGGCGATCATCGCCGCACGCTCCGCGAAGCCGTGGCGGCGCGGACTGACCCGGCTGGGCTGGCTCCAGTTCTGGATCGTCATGGGCAACGCGGTGCTCGGGGGCATCGTCGTCCTCGTCGGTCTGAACCCGTACACCGTCGCGGCGCACTTCCTGCTGTCCACGGCGCTGATCGCGGTCGCCACGGTGATGTGGCAGCGCACCCGCGAGGGCGACGCCGAGCCGCGTCCACTCGTCGGCAAGGCGGTGCAGCAGCTGGTGTGGTTCCTGGTCGTGGCGAGCGTGCTGCTGATCACGGTGGGCACGGTCGTGACCGGCGCGGGCCCGCACGCGGGGGACTCGGCCGAGGTCGAGCGCATCCGGCTGGACTGGGAGACGATCGCCAAGGCGCACGCGGTGCTGGCCTGGATCGTGGTGACCCTGACGTTCGCCCTGTGGTTCGTCCTCAAGGCCGTCGACGCGCCCAAGGGGCCGCTGGACCGGACACGGGACCTGTTCGTCGTCCTGCTCCTGCAGGGCGTCATCGGCTACGTCCAGTACTTCACGCATCTGCCCGAGGCGCTGGTGGCCGCGCACATGCTCGGTTCGTGCCTGATGTGGATCGGCGTGCTGCGAGTGCTGCTGTCACTGCGCGAGCGCCCCGACCCGGTGGCCGGCCTGCCGGGACCGGCCGCGGAGACGGAGCTGGCCACGGCGTGACGGGCGGCCGGGCGGCGCCCGGCCGCCCCGCCGCACCTGAGGGCTCGGAGGGCGGGACAGACAGCGTCTGTCCCGCCCTCCGAGCCCTCAGGCCGTTCAGCCCGTGCCGGGGGCGGCCCGCT